>WTGT01000065.1 GCA_011523445.1 Paracoccaceae bacterium | reverse complement strand
ATTTCCAATGGTGCCTTAATGTCATCGGAAATCTCGTAAAGATCTTTTTTATTGCCTGCGGGTATAATAACGGTTTTAATTCCCCCTCTTACAGCAGCCAGCAATTTTGCTTTCAATCCCCCAATGGGAAGAACCCTTCCTCTTAATGTCACCTCACCGGTCATGGCAACATCCCTCCTGATTGGTATACCTGTCAAAACAGAAACCACCGAGGTCACCATACCAACTCCAGCTGAAGGTCCCTCCTTGGGTGTAGCACCTTCCGGAACATGAACATGAATATCAATTGTTTTGAATTTTGAAGGTTCGACACCAATTTGAAGTGCAATTGACTGGACATAAGAGGTTGCAGCCGTTATGGATTCCTTCATGACCTTGCCCAGGGTACCCGTGGCATTCATTTTTCCACTGCCTGGGACGACAGTTGATTCGATCAACAACAAATCACCCCCCGCCTGTGTCCAAGCTAGGCCTGTAGCAACACCAACAATGTCTTTTTCTTCGGCCAGGCCATAACGGAATTTTTCGAGTCCCAGGAAATTTTCAATATTTTTCAGGTTGACACCGACGCTTTCCTTATCCCCACGTACAATTTGGGTAAGGGATTTCCTCATGACCTTTTCCAATTCCCGCTTGAGGTTTCGAACACCGGCTTCACGGGTATATTTCCTTATAATTTCTTCAACAACCCGATCACTCATTTTGAATTCGCCACGCTTAATACCCTGTGTTTTCTTCAATTCGGGAATCAGATGTCTCTTGGCAATCTGGAGTTTCTCATCTTCCGTATAACCGTCAAGATGAATGATTTCCATCCTGTCTCTCAATGGTTCCGGAATATGATGGAGGTAGTTGGCAGTAGTGATGAACATCACCTCGGAAAGATCATAATCCACATCAAGATAATTGTCATGGAACTTGTTGTTCTGTTCTGGGTCAAGAACTTCAAGCATGGCACTTGCAGGGTCCCCCCTACCAGCTCCCATCTTGTCTATTTCATCTAGCAGAATAAGTGGATTAATTGATTCCCTTTTTCGAAAGGACTTGATAATCCGACCAGGCATGGAACCGATATAGGTTCTTCGGTGTCCCCTGATCTCGGCCTCATCATTCAAGCCACCTAGGGAAATCCTGACGAATTCCCTGCCGGTCGCTCTTGCAACTGACTGACCAAGCGAGGTTTTACCAACCCCGGGAGGGCCTACCAGACATAATATCGAGCCACCAACATTACCCTTTCTCTTCTGAACGGCAATAAACTCAACAATCCTTTCCTTGACCTTCTCCAAACCGAAGTGATCTTCATCCAGTATTTTCTCGGCACTAGGAATATCTATTTCAATATCCTTTCTTACACCCCATGGAATTTCAAGCAACCACTCAAGATAATTTCGTGACACCTGCACTTCTGGACCATTGGAATTCGATGTCTTGATTTTTTTCAATTCGCTCAAGGCCTTGGTCTTGGCTTCCTCGGAGAATTTTGTCTTGTTGATTCTATCCTCAAGTTCTTCTACTTCTGATGTTTCTTCCTGTTCGCCAAGTTCCTTCTGAATGGCTCTCATCTGTTCATTGAGGAAATATTCCCTGTGGGTCTTTTCCATGCGGGACTTGACCTTGCTCTTGATATCCATTTCGAAATCAAGCAGGGAAATTTCTGCTTCCAGGATTTCAATGATATTTTTCAATCGATCTCCCACATTTCTATTTTCAAGCAGGGTTTGCATGACCGAAACTTCCGAACTCAAGGCACCGGCAACCAAATCGGCAAATTTCGAAGGATCTTCTACTTCGGCCACCTGTGAGGCCACTTCGTTGCTAATCGTCTTTTTCACTGATGCATATTTCTTGAACGATTCTCTGGCCGTTTTCAGGTAAACTTTCAGCTTGGCATCGTTTTCATAAATATCTTCGTAAGGCTCGACTTTGACTTCAATAAAACTGTTTTCGGTATTCCATTCAGTAATCTTGACCCTTTCGGAGGCAGCGACCATCACCTTGATGGTACCATCAGGAAGTTTGATCAATTGAACTATCTTGGCCACCACCCCGACATCATAAACAAATGATGGATCGGTAAACTCCGAATCATGTTCTCGCTGGGCACATAGGATCAATTTTTCATCTGCACTGTTTACGGTCTGCTCCAAGGCCACAATTGACATTTTCCTACCGACATACAGTGGTGCTACCATATACGGGAAAACAACAATATCTCTCAACGGTAATAGAGGAAATGTCTTATTTTTATATTCCATCACTCAACTTTCATGGTTTCTGTTGCTACTTTCAATATTTGGTACAAAGGAATTATATTTCAACTTTTAAACCGAAGTTACGTTCCACTTGAAGTATACTCGTTTTCTGGCTTCAATACCCCTGTTTTCAAGTAATCCCGGGCAAATTGAACAAAGTTTTCCTGGTTAAGCGAATTTCGAATTCGAGCCATGAGAATCTGGTAAAACCTGAGATTGTGCCAAGTTAACAATATGGATGAAATTATTTCGTTCGATTTGAAGACGTGATGCAGGTATGCCCGCGAATAATTGCTGCAGGTTGGACAATCACATTTGTCATCTAGCGGTTGTTCATCATCTTTGTACCTGGCATTTTTAATATTAATCAATCCAACATGGGTGAATGCCTGTCCGTTCCTGCCTGATCTGGTTGGAAGAACGCAATCAAACATGTCAATCCCCCTTAAGACGCCGCCGACTATATCACCTGGCTTTCCCACCCCCATCAAATATCGGGGTTTGCTTTCAGGGAGAATGGAAACTGAATAGTCAAGTACTTCAAACATTTTTTCCTGACCTTCACCTACTGCCAATCCTCCTACCGCATAGCCATCAAAACCGATATCAATAAGGTGTCCTGTACTATCCTCCCGCAAAGACCTGTAGACTGAACCCTGCTGTATGCCAAAAAGTGCATAACCCGGTCGTTCCCCAAAGGCAATTTTACTACGCTTTGCCCATCTCATCGATAATTCCATCGATTTGGCGGCAACCTGTTTTTCAGCAGGATAGGGCGTACACTCATCAAAGCACATCGTAATATCTGACCCTAAAAGCCTTTGGATTTCAATCGACCTCTCAGGAGATAAAAAATATTTTGATCCATCAATGAAGGATCTAAACTCTACGCCCTGTTCATCTATCTTGCGAAGTTGTTTTAAACTCATCACCTGGAAACCGCCTGAATCGGTTAGTATGGGCTTTCGCCAATTCATGAAGCGGTGCAATCCCCCTAGGTTGGAAACCCTTTCTGCCGTAGGCCGAAGCATCAGATGATAGGCATTTCCCAAAATAATCTGTGCTCCAGTTGAGGCCACATTTTCAGGTAACATAGCTTTGACGGTTGCACAGGTACCCACTGGCATGAATGCAGGTGTATCAATAATCCCCTTGGGAGTTGCAATCTGGCCTAGCCTTGCTTTGGCTTCCTGTTTTTCCGTTTTGAAAACAAAGGATTGGGTCATAAAATTCTTTCTTTGTTGGCCAATACTCAATTACAATATACTGCTTCTGGTACGTTAATCCCATTGATGTAATTTAAGGTAAAGTCGTCCAACATTATTTGATTGCTTTCAAACTTCTTAAATTCTGGGAGAGAAAATCGTAATCATGGCTTATCTGTTCCCCTGAACCTATGGAAATTCTAGGAAATTAAGCTATTTTTATAGTATATTTCAATTAAGGGAGATTAATTTAATCATGCTTCAGGAAGGATTGATGGAAGGTGCACCGCTGATCAAGCCCTCAAGCGTAGACCATCCATTATATGATACTGTCGTCAATGCCTGCAGGACGGTTTATGATCCTGAAATTCCAGTAAATATTTATGATCTGGGTTTGATCTATACAATTGAAATTAATGCCGAGCAGGATGTTCATATCATAATGACCTTGACTGCCCCCGGATGTCCGGTAGCAGAAGACATGCCCGGCTGGTTGGCCGAGGCAATCGTACCCTTGGATGGTGTAAACAAGGTTGATGTTGAATTAACCTGGGATCCACCTTGGGGAATGGAAATGATGTCTGATGAAGCCCGTTTGGAATTGGGCTTTATGTAAATTTTCTGTCTCAATGATTTTGTGAAAACCTGTCCCAATGTTCGAAATACCTGGCAAAAAAGCTGTTTCCTTAACGCCTTCCGCCGTCAGCCAAATAGTGAAGCTCATGAATGAGACCGAAACCGTTGGCTTGAAAATCGGTGTCAAGAAAGGCGGGTGTGCTGGAATGGAGTATACTATGGAGTATGCTAAATCCATAGATAGTCATGATGAAGTGGTGGAGCAAGATGGAGCAAAGGTCATAATTGCCCCCATGGCACAAATGTTCCTGTTTGGTACCGAAATCGATTATACCAAGTCCATTCTCGAAAGCGGATTTAAATTCAACAATCCCAACGTTGTGGATGCCTGCGGATGCGGTGAATCCATAAAATTCAAGGAGTAATTCGTTTTGCTCCTTGTGCAGTACAAACCATTAAAATTACCCTATTCCCAAGAATTTACATGAAAAACCTGATTGCCGGTAACTGGAAGTTGAAAGGTTCACCGGACCTAGCAGATTCCTATATAAGTCACCTGTCAAAGACCAAACCAGACAATTGTACTGTGGTAGTATGCCCAACATTTGACTTACTTGAGTACATCTGTGATAAATGGTCATCCGAATTCGGCCATTTGGGTGCTCAAGATTGTTTCCATGAAGATACCAATTACAATGACGGGTTGAGAACACCTGATGAAATTGTCTCCAAAGGTACATCATATATAATTCTTGGCCATTCAGACCGTAGAAACAAGTGTCATGAAACAAGTGAACTAGTCCGAAAAAAAGTTGACCTTGTCTGGGACAAAGGGTTAATTCCGATTGTTTGTGTGGGTGAAAAAAGTGATGAGCGCAAACAAAATTTAACCCAGAAGATCGTCAATAAACAAATTACAGAGAGTCTGGACTTCGATAATCTGCGTGGTCCTTTTGTCATTGCCTACGAACCGGTTTGGGCCATTGGATCGGGGAATACTCCTACCATGGAGGAAATCGGAGAGGTTCATGATGAAATCAGAAAATTGCTTGTTGATTTAACCTGTCCAACAAGAGGTCACAATATACCTCTGTTATATGGAGGTTCTGCGGATGACCAAAATGCAGGTTCAATTCTGTCTGTAGAAAACGTGAACGGCTTGTTGATTGGTGGAGCCTCACTCAATATTCAGAAATTTGGAGCAATTATTGAATGTGCCTAAAAACTCAAAAATGTATTTTCCAGATTCAGTTCTGCCAAACTAATAGTTTTGATTCTCCAATCTGTTTTCTTTATCCCGTAGGAATTTACTCAATTCATCCCAAGGTTTGATATTCCAATATCTGCTTGCCCTACCTGAGGTTGATGGCAATACATACACCATGGTTTGCCCAATCGTTTCAGGTTGGTGTCCATAATCAACGGATCTACGCAGATATGCCTTTCCGCCTGTTTTACTGGTAAAGGCAACAACCAAAGGCTGATATTCCATTATCTTGTCGTGGAAACTACTGGTATCGTAATCAGTAGCGAGTAAATCTGCATCACTTCCCTTGGCATACTTGACTAGATCAGTAAGTCCTAATCCAATATCGATCACTAGCCTAAATTGCTTTGGTTGCAACTTTATTGGTGTCAGTCGGGTATCGTATAGAACCTGCCAGAATTTATTTCCAGGATGTGCATAATAGGCTTGTTTTGCTGCGGAACGAAGACTTGGAGCTGTTCCACAAAATACCAGTTTCAGATTGTGTCGGAGAAGGTCCGGAAGTACGGGTTCATGCTTGACCATTGATGCTGACAATTCGAATAGTCATTTTGGAAAGGTGAGGGATCGTTTTTTCCTCACCTTTCACGATATTTGAACTCAAATTATCTTGAGTTAAAGGGCTCCCGCTTCTCTATAGTAGCGTTCTGCACCAGGATGTAGTTGAATTTGACCTCTTTGCGTGGCTGCAAAATTTACATTCAATGCCTTGGCCCATGGGGCAGTTGATGTAACCTGGTCAATGTTTTCCCAGAATCCCTTGGTGATCTGATAAACGGTTTCATCATCCAAATCAGCCCTAACAGCAATTCCAACAGCCGTATTGAATGAAGCAACGGCCGAGTCATTTTCCTGGCCCTCATATTGATTTGCTTCTACCATATCGATGTAGCGGAATGGACCGAGCCATTTTTCCACGGTTTCACCTTCGGAACTTTCGGGACCGATAAAGCGAATGTTTTCAGTTTCGGTAAACTGGATGAATTGACCACATGGATCTATACAGCCATTGACATATACATCGATCTTACCATCTAGAAACGCCTGAAATCCAGTCACCCAGTTGGCCTTGATTGCTTCATAATCTTCATTCGCTACCAACCCAGTAGTTGCTTCAACCCAACCTTTGGCTGCATTATAGGCACCTCCACCGGCAGGACCAAGAAATACCGAAGCACCTTCCATGTCATCCAGCAGTTCAATATCACTATCTGCCCTGACGGCGAAATGATACTGCCCATAGGGATACCACATCAAAAGTCTGAGATTCTTGGCCAACTCGGGGGCTTCCGTTTCCTTGGCATACATGGCTTTACCACCAGCCATCAAATTGTAAACTACTGGAGATGTCATGGATAATTCCAGATTGCCCCGGGCTACTTCCATCATATGCAAGGTGGCAGCACCTCCACCCGATACCTCAATTTCAACACCATTCACATTGTCTGTCACAATATTTGCAAATGTTGCCATGGTAATGGCAGCACCTAGGCTTGGTGCAATTGTAGCCATTCTCAAGGTTTGATTTTGGGCACTGGCAGAAACTGCTAGGAAACAGGTTGCGATGACAACCGCTATAAATCTATTTTTCATTTTTCCTCCTAATTGTTTTTCACTAATTTTGATTGACTTTCCATAATTGAATTCTGTGAAAAAACAGAATTAATATGGCAATCCCTAATGCAATAAAGGCGATTGTATAATCTGGAACAAGAAGTGCAATTCCTATTATGGACCTGACCAATCTTTCCAGAAGATTCAGTTTCCGTTTGTCGAAACCCGCTAAAGCAGATGCAAGCAACCACATAGCCACAACAAAGGCCAATATGATCCATCCCAATTCTCCCCAGCCGACAGTCGAAATATCTATCATTGCTGGTGAAGCAACTGCCTCTCCTTCAAACCATTCGAAAAATATCTGCAGCTTGTAGATAACCGAAGGATGGTAAACAAATATGAAGGGTATCAAGAACCCAGCCAAAGACAACCTTGCCGCACTCAGACCGGTTTTGATTGGATCGGCACCGGCAATCGGGGCTGCCGCAAATGCCGCTAGAGCGACTGGGGGAGTTACGGTTGAAATCACCGCAAAATAGACAACAAACAAATGCAGCGACAAAAGTGGAATGCCGACAGCTTCAATACCCGATGAAAGAGCTATAACGATTATGAAATACGTGGCACCGGGTGGAAGTCCCATACCTAGTACGATTGAACCCAAGGCAAGAACAATCAATACGCTGAACAGTGGGCCACTTGCTGCCTGGGCTAGGAGCAGTGACAACCTGCCGCTGAATCCTGATACCTGAATCAATCCTACAATCAGGCCAATTGCTGCAACGATTACAATGATGGATGCAGCCATACGTCCTGCAGTAACGAATGCATTGTATATCTTGGACCAGGAACGAAACTCAGGAAACAATACAAGTGAACAAGTTAAAGCGGTAATGAAACCGTAAAACCCTGCCTTGGGAACCGATGGTTGAACAAACAGAAAATAGGAAAGAACACTTAGAGGGATAATGAAGACAAGGCATCTGGTCTGTTCAAGACGGTTCAAACCTGGCCTGTTTTCTCGGGGCAAGGGTCCTATCCCCTTTTTTCTTGCTTCAAAATAAATGGTCAGGAATGTACCCAAATAATAGAATATCGCCGGTACAATTGCCGCTACAACAATGTAGCGGTATTCCAAACCGATTTGTCCAGCAACAAAGAAGGCAACTACCCCCATGACCGGCGGCATGATTTGTCCACCTGTTGAGGCCGAGGCCTCAACCGCACCTGCAAAAGCCGGTTTGAAACCTGATTTCTTGATAACCGGGATAGTCATTGTACCTGTGGAAACAACGTTTGATATGGCAGCGCCTGACAGTGTTCCAAACAAGGCTGAACTTGCGACTGCAGCGTGTGCTGCCCCGCCGGTTAATCCGCCGGTGAGTCTGTTGGCGATTTTCATCAGGAGTTCACCAGCACCGGAAGCCATCAGCACCGAGCCGAAAACGATGAATATCAGAACATTTCCTGAAACCACCTGCAAGGGTTGGCCGAACATACCACCTGTCTGGGACCAGAAATTGAGAACCATGGATCGCAGGCTTTGTTCAACGGTTGAACTTGAACCGGCAAATATTCCAGTCCACTCGGGAAGATATCCCCGTACAAAAAAATACAATATCCAGAATACACAGAATACAACGATGAATGTACCAAAATACCTGTAAGTAAGGTAAAGGGTGATTATCGTTGCAATGGGAAACAATAGGTAATCGGTAGACGTTGCCGAAGGTAGAATTCCTGCATCGATCGAGAACAACTTGCCGATCCAAAGGAGAAAAACCCCGGTAGAAACAAAGGTCAGTGCCCAATCCAGCCAATTCAGACGAGGCGATTTGTGGAGTGTAATGAGGGTTATGGCAAAAGAGAGGATTATGGGCAGACCCAAAATCAGACCGGTTGGTAGCAAAAATCCTCGTTCAAATGATCTGTAGGTGGCTCCCAACCAATGTTCACGGAACAATACCCGTTGTTCCCTTCTGGATAATTCCGCAAAGTCACTTGTGGTGATTTCTATGAACCAACGAACGAATTCCGATATGGGACCTGATGCTGAATAAATCAGGATAACCAGCGTAAAAAAGACACAAAGGATGTTCTCAATTTTTATTTTGAACACATCTAAAGATGTCTTTGGTGGTTCAGTTTCAGTATCTGAGGCCATTTCAGATTCGAATATTTCCTCTTTCATCGTTTTCTACAAGAATGCCACTGAAGAAATAGGAATTTTGTGAATCTCCAGCAAAGCAACCCTGAGAACCCAAGGGGTTCACATGAAAAATCTGAACCTTGTTTGAGTTTGAAGTTATGGAATGTTTAGGCATTACCACGTATTTGTCAAAGAGGTGACAAAATTTGTACTGGCAAAAATTTCTATCCGGGTCAGGACAAATACTGATTGTTAAAACAAAACCAACTAGATATGAATTGCCTTATCGTAGGCGTTGAGAACACTTTCATGCATCATTTCCGACAAGGTTGGATGTGGGAAGACCGTATCCATTAATTCTGACTCAGTTGTTTCCAACTGTCTGCCAACCACATAACCCTGGATTAATTCGGTAACTTCAGAGCCAACCATATGAGCACCCAGAAGTTCGCCGGATTTTTCATCAAAGATCGTCTTTATCAAACCTTCGGACTCACCCAGAGCGATTGCTTTTCCGTTTCCGATGAAGGGAAATCTTCCGACCTTGTATTTGATCCCCATTTCCTTGCACTTTTCTTCCGTCAAGCCCACGGATGCAATTTGAGGCATGGAATAAGTACAACCGGGAATGGAGTTGGGAGTAATGGGATGGGGTTTGCCACCTCCGATAATCTCGGCAACCATCACACCCTCGTGACTGGCCTTGTGGGCAAGCCAGGGAGGACCTGCCACATCCCCAATGGCATACACATTGGGAACACCGGTTCGACATAACTCATCGACAACAATATGGGTTCTGTCGACCTTGACCCCTATTCCCTCCAGATTCAGGTTTTCGACATTCCCAACAATTCCCACCGCAGAAATTATCGTATCGAAGATTACCTTACTTTCACCTTTTGCATCCTTGATTGTAACTTCAATACCTTCCTTAACCTTTTTTGTGCCCTTTACCTGTGCTCCTTCAATTATGGTCATCCCATGCTTTTGAAATTGTTTTTTGGCAAAGGCAGAAATCTCCCTGTCTTCAACCGGAAGAATGGTATCCAGCATCTCGACAACGGTAGTTTCAGAACCGATTGAGTTGAAGAAACTAGCAAATTCGATTCCTATTGCCCCCGAACCCACTACCAATAATTTTTTTGGCACTCTTGGTGGTTGCAGTGCTTCCCGGTAAGCCCAGATATTCTTGCCATCCACTTCCAATCCAGGAACCTGTCTTGCTCTGGCTCCAGTTGCAATTACGATATTCTTGGCAGTTATGCTTGTTTCCTTGCCGGATTCCGAAATCAGCAATTCATTCTTGGATTTGAATTTTGCTTCCCCATTGAAAACAGTAACCTTGTTTTTTCTCAGGAGATGGGTAACTCCTCCCGAAAGCTGCTTGGCTATGTTGCGTGAACGCTTAATGATTTGATTCAGGTCAAAATCGACATTTTCGGCCTTAAGACCAAATTCGGTGGCTCGATTCATCAAATGAAAAATTTCGGCCGACCGGAGAATTGATTTTGTGGGTATACAGCCCCAATTCAAGCAGATACCTCCCAAATCCTCCCTTTCGACAACGGCAACATTCAAACCCAACTGACTGCCCCTGATAGCCGAAACATATCCTCCTGGACCTGTACCGATAACAACCATATCGAATTTTGTATTTGTCATCTCAAATCCTAAATTATCTAAACCCAACCAGACAAAATGGTTGTCCGATTATACATTGCCTTCCCCGGCTTCGATTTTTCTCACAACTTGTATATACCCACCAGAATCCAGAAAAGCAGTTTCTTCAGCCGTATTTTTACGACCCAAGACGTCATTCCGATAGGGAAATCTTCTAAATTCATTGATTATGTCCGCATGCGCCTTGGCATGAATCAACATATTCTTTCCTTCTTCTCCAAGGCGGTTGGATACCAACTCGATACACTTGGCCTGGTCCTTGGGATCTTCGGAGTGCATGTAGGGAAGATAGTAGAAACCCCGTCTTTCAGTGTCATGTTCCAGATCAAAATCACGTTCAATGGCATCTTCGGCAATTTCCCGAGCAAGGTGATCGAATTCAAAGGACCTAGCATCACCCCGAAACATGTTGCGTGAAAATTGATCCAGAACCAGAATTATTGCCAATGTACCATCCGGTGACTCTCTCCAATGGTCCAGTTTCCCCTTGATAGCTTCCTCGTAAGTGTCAAGAAACCTGTCTCTCACCAGATTGTCAACTTCTTCACCACCGAAAAACCGCTTGCCCGGCTCTAATTCTTCAAACCAAAAATGAAGAACATCCTTGATAGTCATTTTACTTCGACCTCCCTAATTCTCTGTCCAGAAAATGTGTAGCAACACCTAATCCTACTGGCGAAATACTATGTTCAGCCCCCTTGGAGGTATAGGTATACACCTTGAAATCGTTCTGGGTAAGATTCTTTTCGGCTGCAGTCAACTCATTATATGGTACGACAGGGTCATCCTCATCGTGTACAAGTAAAACTGGGGGGCGATATTTGATATCCCCATTATTGTTGTAAGGAAACAGAAGCCTGCCCGAGAATCCTGCAACTCCTGCCAGTTTGTAGGAACATTTTGGGGCATATTCCAGCGATAGCATGGTTCCTTGGGAAAAGCCGAATAGGGCTATTTTTTCCACGGCAATATCATTTTCCTTCGAAACATCCGAAATCATCGTATCAAGAGCCGTAAGGGATTCCTGCAAGGTACGGCCAACTTCAATTGCCGAGGCACCATCATAGGTTGGGATTGAAAACCACTGAAACCCATCCTTGTTGATCGGGCACACCTGGGGACCATCCGGTGCCAGAAAAAGAGTATCTGGAAGGGATGAATTCATATGCTCTGAAAGATTGAGAAGATCCTTTCCATTTGCACCATAGCCATGAAGAAATATCACGATATTCCGGATATTGCCTGACTTCGGTTCACTTCTTTGTATGTTTAACTTTACCATTAACGTACACCCTCCCGGCTTTTCTCTACCCTATAATAGGCCCAAAGCAACCTTGCGGCCACACTTCTCCAAGGGGACCAATTTTCGGCCATAATACTCAAATCCTTTTCTGTTGGTCGATCGGGGAGTTCAAAGAGTAATTTTGTACTTTCTTGCAAAGCCAGGTCACCGGCTGCAATCACGTCTCTCTTCCCAATTGAAAACATTAAATATATTTCCGACGTCCAAATACCAATGCCGGGAATGGCGGTAAGTTTTTGAATTACCTCATTGTCAGGTAATGTATGGAGTACCTTGTAATTCAAATCACTCTTTGCCAAGGCAGTTATATATCGAGCCTTTTGTCTTGATACCCCACATTCCCTGACCGCTTCTTCTGTAGCTTTCGATAACTTGCTTTGGTTCTTGTAACCGGCTTTCCCTAACCTTTCACTGATGGCATTGGCCGAAGCTACCGAAACCTGTTGGCTCAGAATCATTTCCAGCAGGGCATTGAACCCTCCTTCCCTCCTCCGAAGAGGAATTTCACCTGCAACAGCTTTCGCCTTGGCAAATTTTGGTTCAACCTTTGCTAGGTATTCCAAACCTTCCTGAATGTCCTGCTGGGTTTCTATTATCTGGCTTTTTGCCATATCTATCCTAAAGTCCCTTTAAGCAATGCAATTTTCATTCTGGTTTAATTTGTCATTTATTTTATTATTTCAACACTCGTGGCAGTTGGAGTTTGACCGCTTCCCGTATGATTGATTTTTTGCTCTTGAAAATTGAAAAGTCGAACGAATGCATCTCAAAAGAGAATATAAAAACGTTTTGGTTATAGTAATCGCACAGGCAATAGTCGGTGCTCAATTACCTATTGCTGTTACCATCATGGGTTTAGCAGGACAAAATCTAGCATCCAATCTATGCTGGGCAACTTTGCCGATTTCGCTCATGGTTTTTGGTTCAATGACCACAGCCCCATGGCTTGGGATCGTAATGCAGAAATTTGGCCGTAGAATTGGTTTCTGGTGCGGTTGCATAGGCGGACTGATTGGTGGGGGTATAGGTTATTATGCTCTCTATATTTCCTCATTCGAACTCTTTTTGGTTGGTGCATATTTTACCGGGATTTACATGTCCACCAATGGGTTTCTCAGGTTTGCTGCAGCAGATACGGCAAGCCCTGCATTTCGACCCAAGGCTGTTTCCTATGCCTTGGCAGGTGGTCTGTTCGCAGCTATAATCGGTCCTCAATTGGTCAAGGTAACCTACGAGGTTGGTGCACAACAGTATATGGGGACCTATATTGCCGTCATGGTAGTGAACCTTCTGGGCTTTATCATTTTTACCTTCCTTGACATTCCTAAAATCGAAAAGGATACCCAGCAGGTTGTAGTAGAAAAATCCTATTTTGACTTTCTGAAAAACCCGACAATACTGGTTGCCATAATTTGTGCCAGTGTCTCCTATGCCTTGATGAACCTGGTCATGACTTCAACCCCTCTAGCTGTAGTTGGTACTGGCCATTCACATAAT
>WTGT01000327.1 GCA_011523445.1 Paracoccaceae bacterium | reverse complement strand
TCACGGGAAAGAGCTCGCCGTGAGGAAGCTTGGGAGAGGTTGCTCAAGGCCCATGAAAACAACGAAAAAGTCGAAGGTTCCATTGTAAACAGGGTTAAGGGTGGATTTACGGTAGATCTGGGTGGGGTCATCGCCTTCCTGCCGGGTTCACAGGTAAATATCCGACCAATGCGGGACATCGAAACTCTCATGGGGACATTGGAAACGTTTGCCATTCTGAAAATGGATCGGGACAAGAACAATATTGTTGTTTCAAGAAGAGCTATTCTGGAAGAAAGCCGTGCTGAACTCCGTGCTGAGATTGTTAATAAACTCACCGAAGGGGAAATAATTGAAGGCACCGTCAAAAACATTACTGACTATGGTGCATTCGTTGATCTGGGAGGTGTTGATGGATTGCTTCATATTACCGATATGTCTTGGGGTCGAATCAAGCATCCTTCCGAAGTGGTCAGCATCAATAAAACCGTTAAGGTCAGAGTTGTCAATATCAATCAGGAATCACAGAGAATTTCACTTGGCATCAAGCAACTTCGAGAAGATCCTTGGCTTACTGTTGACGAAAACTACCCGGTTCAAACCAAGCATAAGGGCCATGTAACCAATATTACCGATTACGGTGCTTTTGTTGAACTGGAACCAGGTATTGAAGGGCTTATCCACATCTCCGAAATGTCCTGGAATAAAAAGAACTCTACCCCTAGCAGACTGGTTTCCACATCTCAGGAAGTTGAAGTGATGGTCCTGGATATAGACAAGGAAAAAAGAAGGATTTCACTTGGTCTCAAGCAGACCATGCCCAATCCCTGGCAGGAATTTGCTGAAAAATATCCACGAGGCACCAGACTGGAAGGTGAAATCAAGAACATCACTGAGTTCGGGCTTTTTGTCGGGCTTGATTACGATATAGATGGCATGATTCACCTTTCAGACTTGAGTTGGGACAAACCAGGCAGTGAACTTGTCAGCGAATACAATCCCGGCGATGTGGTCGAAGTAGTCGTTAGCGAGATTGATGTGGACAAGGAGAGGGTAGCGCTTTCCATCAAGGATCTGGAAACGGATCCATTTTTGGAAGCAACCAGCGGACTTTTCAAGGGCAAAACGGTCACGGTAAACGTCACCGAAATTCTTGATAATGCTATTGAGGTAGAACTCAGGGGAATTACCACAATCATCAAGCGAAGCGATCTTGGCAAGGATATGGACAATCAACTTCCCAGCAAATTTAAGGTAGGTCAAGAGGTTGAAGCCCAGATCACCCACGTGGATTCTTCTTCAAGAAAGTTGGGGCTTTCCATACGTCTGCTTGAAATGAAGGAAGCAAAGGAAGCCGTTGAAAAATATTCTTCCAATGATACTGGTGGACTTCTTGGAGACATTCTCGGTGAGGCCCTTGAAAGCAAGAATGAATAAATCCCTAATGTTGGAAGATTTTGACAATAAATGAATTAAGGTTTTGATTTATTGTTCAGGATTCCTTATTCTGGATTATATGCGGGTCTAAAACTGACAAAATAAAACGGGTTATAAATACCTACTTTTTCCACTTCGGATTGGCCTGTAAAATGCTTTAGAGTCAGTCTTGTGCTGAACTTATACCAGTAATTAGCGAGGAAAATGGTATGAATCGTTCTGATATTATCCGGAATCTATCATCTGATTTCGATTCCCTTAACAACAAGGCAGTTGAAGAGATGGTTAAGACCGTATTTAATGAAATAAGCAATGCCCTGTCCGAAGGGAAATCCGTACAGCTACGAAAGTATATGCATTTTGCAACCAAGCTGGATCATCACACCTTAAGAAGAAATCCCAAGACAGGTCATACCTTCAAGGTTGAAAAATGCAAACGGATTACATTCAAGCCGGGAATAAAATTGAAGACATCTGTGAGAAACTATAGCACGGATAGCTGACCTGAGTTTGTTCGTGCGGTATATAAAATACTGTTTTTTGATACTTCTGGGTGTAATCCTTTGCTTCATGGCACTAGCCAACAGAGATCCTGTTACACTTCGCCTTTTGCCTGATTCCTTTGCACCCATCTTTCCAACACCGGTTGTTGTTGTACCTACGTTTATTGTTGTTCTGGGGGGAATTATCTTTGGATTGTTCATCGGATTCTTCTGGGAATGGTTGCGTGAGCATCAACACCGTTCGAAAGTAACCAAAAAGGATAGACAAATAAGGGAATTGGAACGGGAAGTTTCGGGTTTGAAGAAAAATGAAACCTCAGAGGATGAAATACTTGCCCTTCTGGAAAAATGATTAGCAGGGAAAATTTAGCCAATTGAAAGTCAAGATTTGCGGTTTGTCGACACCCGAAGATGTTTCTACAACGATTGAAGCAGGTGCTGACCTGATCGGGTTCGTTTTTTTTCCAAAATCTCCTAGGAATATCTCCCTTGAACGGGCTTCGTCCCTATCATCCCTGGTACCCTCAAATGTCAAGAAGGTTGTTCTTGTGGTGAATCCGGAGGATTTCTTTCTGGAAAAGATAATTACTGCTGTTGATCCTGACATAATCCAGTTGCATGGTCGTGAAAAGGTATCAAGGGTTTCAGAAATTCGTGACCTTTTCAACCTGCCAATCATGAAGGCGGTTGGAATAAGAGACCGGAACGATTTGGGGGCTCTCAATGAATATTCTCAGGTTGCAGATCAATTATTGGTTGATGCCAAACCGGTAGACCCGAATTCACTGCCAGGAGGTAATGGTATAGCCTTTGATTGGAAACTGATTTCCGAATTTGACTGGGAGTTGCCTTGGATGTTGGCTGGAGGATTGAATTCTGGCAATGTTGCAACAGCCGTCAAATTGACTAATGCAAAACAGGTGGATGTATCTTCGGGAGTGGAAAAAAGCCCTGGAATTAAAGATCACAAGGAAATTAGAAAATTTATTACAGCAGCAAAGGCAAATGATAATGGACCAAAATCTGATTAATAGCTTTTTCTCAGTACCTGATGAAAGAGGATGCTTTGGAAAATTTGGTGGGCGTTTTGTTTCCGAAACCCTGATGCCTCTTATTCTAGATTTGGAAGAGGAATATAACAAGGCCAAGGATGATGAAAGTTTCTGGAATCAAATGGATTACCTATGGAAACATTATGTGGGTCGGCCTTCGCCCCTGTATTTTGCCGAACGGTTAACCGATTATCTGGGTGGAGCCAGGATTTACTTCAAACGGGATGAGCTCAAC
>WTGT01000044.1 GCA_011523445.1 Paracoccaceae bacterium | reverse complement strand
GCCGGTGACAATATCGGAGCACTTCTGAGAGGTGTTGGTCGGGATGGTGTTGAAAGGGGCCAGGTGCTTTGCAAACCGGGTTCGGTAACACCTCATACGGAATTTGAAGCTGAAGCCTACATTCTCGACAAGTCTGAAGGTGGGCGACATACACCATTCTTTACCAATTATCGACCCCAGTTCTATTTCCGTACCACTGACGTAACCGGTTCGGTCGAACTGCCTGGCAACATTGACATGGTTATGCCTGGTGACAATGTCAGGTTCACGGTCAAACTAATCAATCCCATCGCCATGGAAGAGCAACTGCGTTTTGCCATTCGTGAAGGTGGGCGTACCGTTGGTGCAGGTGTTGTAACCAAGATAATCAAGTAATTTGCAGGGCATGAACGGAGCTTCGTGCCCTCTTTTGCTTTCGGAGCTAGAGTATGAGTCAACATCAAAATATCCGCATTCAGTTGAAGGCCTTTGATTACAGGGTTCTGGATGCCTGCGCATCGGAACTGATTGATACCGTCAGGAGAACTGGTGCACGTTGGCGGGGACCCATACCGTTACCGAACAAGATTGAGAAGTTTACTGTTTTGCGGGGACCTCACATTGACAAGAAGTCTCGTGAACAAATGGAAATCAGAACGCACAAGCGTGTGATTGATATCATTGATCCAACTCCGCAAACAGTGGATGCACTAATGAAACTTGAGCTCGCGGCAGGAGTTGCCGTGGAATTGAAACTTTAGAAGGGAGATTCCGGAATGCGTTCTGGAGTGATTGCCAAAAAATTGGGAATGACGCGTTTGTTCCAGGATGATGGTAAGCAGATACCTGTTACCGTTCTCCATCTGGACAATCTGCAGGTCCTGGCCCAGCGAACGATCAGCCGTGATGGTTATACCGCTGTCCAGCTGGGTTCCGGTTCGGCCAAGGCCAAGCGGGTATCCAAGGCCATGCGTGGTCATTTTGCCATGGCTCAGGTGGCACCAAAGCGAAAATTGACTGAGTTCCGGGTCTCACCGGAAAATTTAATAGATGTCGGAGCTGAAATTACCGCTGACCACTTTTTGCCCGGTCAGAAGGTTGATGTTTCGGGAACTTCAATCGGCAAGGGTTTTGCCGGTGCCATGAAAAGGCACAACTTTGCCGGCTTGAGGGCAACCCATGGTGTATCGGTTAGTCACCGTTCCCATGGATCAACCGGACAATGTCAGGACCCCGGCAAGGTCTTCAAGGGCAAGAAGATGGCTGGTCATCTCGGCAATACCAGGGTTACCACCCAAAACCTTGAAATAGTCCAAACGGATGCCGAAAACGGCTTGATCCTTGTCAAAGGTTCCGTCCCCGGTTCCAAGGGTGGCTGGGTAACCATCAGGGATGCCTGCAAGAAAAAGGTTCCCGACAATTTACCAATGCCCGGGGCGATCAGAAAAGCTGAGCCGGTTGTTGAAAATGTCGATGACAGTCAGGTAGAGGAATCCGGGGAGGCTGAATCATGAAGACCCAAGTGATCAGTATTAATGGCAGAAAGTCGAAATCAGTAGATCTGTCCGAAAACATATTTGGTGTGGAATGCCGATCCGATATCTTGAATCGTGTGGTTCGTTGGCAGAGAGCCCGCAAGCAGCAGGGAACCCACAAGGCAAAAACCCGTTCCGAAACAAGTTATTCCAAGCGTAAGATCTTTAGGCAAAAGGGCACGGGCAATGCACGCCATGGTGACCGTAATGCACCGATTTTCTCCAAGGGTGGTGTTTACAAGGGACCAACACCCCGGGATCACAGCCATGGCTTGCCCAAGAAGGTTCGTCAGCTGGGTTTGAAAATGGCTCTCTCCTCGAAGTTGCAAAACAGCGAGTTGGTGATCCTGTCCAATGTCCGGATGAAAAATCCGAAGACATCCGAATTGAATGAAAAAATAAGAAAGCTGGGATGGAAAAAGACCCTGGTTATCGACGGATCTCAGGTTGATGAAAATTTTGCCAGAGCTGCACGGAACATTCCCGATCTGGATGTTTTGCCCCAACAGGGAGCAAATGTCTATGACATTTTGAAATGTTCCACTCTGGTTATCACTCTGGACGGATTAAAAGCCTTGCAGGAGAGAATGTCATGAAACCTGTAGCTGAACATTACGACATGATCATTCGACCCAGGATTACCGAAAAATCCACTCTGGCGTCACAGATCAATACAGTGGTTTTTGAAGTTTCGATGGATGCGACCAAGCCCAAGATCAAGGAAGCCGTAGAGGCCATATTCAAGGTCAAGGTCAAGGCCGTCAACACCACTGTCCAGAAAGGTAAAACAACGCGCTTCAGGGGTCGACCCGGCAAGCGAAAGGATATCAAGAAGGCCTTTGTCCGATTGGAGGAAGGTTATTCAATAGATACTGGTGGATCACGATAATGGCATTAAAGTCCTATAAGCCGATTACTCCGGGACGACGCGGTCTCGTTCTGGTTGATCGTTCCCATCTATGGAAAGGCAAACCGGTCAAATCCCTGAGTGAGGGACTTAACTCCAAGGGTGGTCGCAACAATTTGGGACGCATCACCGTTCGCCATCGGGGCGGGGGTGCCAAGCGTCTTTACCGCAAGATTGATTTCAAGCGCAAGAAACTGGATGTCACGGGCACCGTTGAAAGGTTCGAGTATGATCCCAACCGTTCGGCCTTCATAGCCCTGATCAAATACGAGGACGGTGAAATGTCCTACATTGTCGCTCCCCAGCGTCTTGCTGTTGGTGACAAGATTGTTTCCTCCGACCGGGCCGATATCAAGCCTGGCAACGCCATGCCCTTTGCTGGCATGCCCATAGGAACAATTGTACACAATATCGAGATGAAACCCGGCAAGGGCGGTCAGATAGCGCGTGCTGCCGGGACTTATGCCCAGTTTGTCGGTCGTGATGGTGGTTATGCCCAGTTACGTCTATCGTCCGGCGAGTTGCGGGTTGTTCATCAAAACTGCCGGGCTACGGTTGGAGCTGTTTCGAATCCGGATAATTCCAATATCAATCTCGGCAAGGCCGGCCGGGTTCGTAACATGGGTATCAGACCCACTGTAAGAGGTGTCGTCATGAATCCCGTGGACCATCCCCATGGTGGTGGTGAAGGTAAATCCAGCGGCGGTCGTCATCCGGTTACACCCTGGGGCAAACCGACCAGGGGTATGAAAACGCGCAAGAACAAGGCGACCGACAAATATATTCTGCGGCGTCGGTCAGTGCGAAAGAAAGGACGTTAACATGGCACGATCTACATGGAAGGGTCCCTTTGTGGATTCCTATGTTTTGAAGAAAGCCGAGAAGGCCAAGGAATCGGGTCGCAGGGACGTCATCAAGATATGGTCCCGCAGATCTACCATCCTTCCTCAATTTGTCGGTCTTACCTTTGGTGTTCATAATGGCAGAAAGCACATACCCGTTTTGGTTTCCGAGGAAATGATCGGTCAGAAGTTTGGAGAATATTCGCCAACCAGAACCTATTACGGACATGCTGCCGACAAAAAGGCTAAAAGGAAATAGGGCTTGATCATGGCAAATTTACAGAAAACATTACCCCCTAATCAGGTGGTAGCCACGGGCAAGATGCTACGGGTTTCGCCACAGAAACTCAATCAGGTGGCTGCTCTGATACGCGGCAAGAACATAGCCGAAGCTTCCAATATCCTGGCTTTTTCCGAAAAGCGAATTGCCAAGGATGTCCTGAAGGTTTTGCGAACGGCCCTGCATAACGCCGAGAACAATTTCGGCATGGATGGTTCAAGCCTGCAGATTGCCGAAGCATATGTCGGCAAAAATCTCACCATGAAAAGGTTTCGGGCCAGGGCAAGGGGTAGAGCCAACAGAATTGTCAAACCTTTTTCACAAATTACAATCATCGTACAGGAAACAGCGGATTAGAACTTATGGGTCAGAAAGTTAACCCAATTGCCATGAGGCTTCAGGTCAACCGGACCTGGGACAGCAGATGGTATGCCAACAAGCGGGACTACGGGGATCTTCTCCAGGAAGATTTGAAAATCAGGGCATTCATCAAGAAGGAATGTGCTCAGGCTGGTATCAGCAGGGTAATCATTGAACGTCCCTACAAGAAATGCCGAATTACGGTCCATTCGGCCAGGCCGGGAGTGATTGTCGGACGGAAGGGAGCTGATGTTGAAACCCTGAAGACATCCTTGCGCAAACTGACCGATTCAGAGCTGTTTTTCAATATCGTTGAAGTAAAAAGACCTGAAATAGATGCCCAGCTGGCTGCCGATTCGGTTGCCCAACAAATTGAAAACCGGGTTTCGTTCCGAAGAGCCATGAAGCGCTCCGTACAAAGTGCCATGCGGATGGGAGCTCTTGGCGTCAGAATTAATGTAGCCGGACGTCTAGGCGGAGCCGAAATTGCAAGAACCGAATGGTATCGGGAGGGACGCGTACCCTTGCATACCCTAAGGGCAGACGTTGATTATGCCCGTTCGACGGCATCAACCCCTTATGGTGTCATCGGAATCAAGATCTGGATCTTCAAGGGTGAAATTCTGGAACATGATCCTTCGGCACGAGACCGCCGCGATCAGGTTCTGAGAGAAGGCGGTTTAGCCCCCCGTGGTGGTAAATCATAGTCCGAGGATCAAGTCATGTTACAACCAAAGAAACCACGTTACCGGAAACAGCACAAGGGACGCATTCATGGTAATTCCAAGGGTGGAACTGCCTTGAATTTCGGCTCCTATGGTCTCAAGGCCATTGAACCCGAACGGGTTACCGCCCGCCAGATCGAGGCTGCCCGAAGGGCGATGACCAGAAAAATGAAAAGACAGGGAAGAGTCTGGATCAGAATTTTTCCGGATGTTCCCGTTTCCAAGAAACCGACCGAGGTTCGCATGGGGAAAGGCAAGGGATCCGTTGAATACTGGGCTGCCCGGGTCAAGCCAGGTCGGGTCATGTTTGAAATTGATGGTGTTGCCGATGGAACCGCCCGCGAGGCGCTTCGTTTAGCAGCCATGAAACTGCCTGTCAAAACCAGAATCGTACAGCGGGACGATTGGTAGATTACCGTTGGATATGAGAACCCTGTAATAGGATTATAGTCATGGATGCATCAGAGTTGCGAGAAAAAACAGCCGACGAATTGAACGACAAACTGCTTGAGTTGAAAAGGGAAGCATTCAATATTCGTTTTCGACTGGCGGAAGGGGACTTTCCCAACACGTCCCGGATTCGAACGATAAAAAGAGATGTGGCGCGGATCAAAACCGTGATCCGTGAAAAGGAGAAGGCTTAGTCATGCCCAAAAGAGTTCTGGCCGGCAAGGTCATCAGCAATTCATGTAACCAGACGGTCACCGTACTGGTGGAAAGACGGTTCATGCATCCGGTCATGAAGAAAACCGTCAGGAAATCCAAGAAATATCGGGCACATGATGCCAATAATTCAGTAAATATGGGTGACAAGGTTCAAATCAGGGAATGTTCACCTATTTCTAAAACCAAATCCTGGGAAGTTATCGAAACAAGCTAAGCCGGGATAAATATTTTATCGAAACCCTGGGGCTACATGCGAGTCCCCACAGGTCGGGAGTATTAACATGATTCAGATGCAGACAAATCTGGATGTTGCGGACAATTCGGGTGCCCGAAAAGTCCAATGCATCAAGGTTCTCGGCGGCTCCAAACGAAGGTTTGCATCCGTTGGTGATGTTATTGTGGTTTCAGTCAAGGAAGCTATACCCAGGGCCCGGGTCAAGAAGGGCGAAGTCAGACGAGCTGTAATTGTCAGAACAGCCAAGGAGGTTCGTCGCGATGATGGCACCGTTATCAGGTTTGACAAGAATGCCGCCGTACTCATCAATAACAATAATGAACCCATCGGTACCAGGATTTTCGGGCCGGTTGTAAGAGAGCTGAGAGCACTTCGCTTCATGAAGATTGTCTCGCTGGCTCCGGAGGTATTGTAATGGCTGCCAAGTTGAAAAAGGGTGATCAGGTGATTGTGATTGCCGGTAAGGATAGAGGTGCACGCGGAGTCATCAATAGTGTGGATCCCAATATTGGCAAGGCAGTGGTTGAAGGCATCAACCTCTCGATTACCCACCGCAAGCAGACACAAAACCAGGAAGGGGGCAAGATTCCCAAATTCATGCCGATTGATCTTTCCAATCTGGCGATTGTTGATCCATCGGACGACAAACCGACACGGGTGGGTTTTCGAATGGAAGATGACAAGAAGGTAAGGTTTTCCAAGCGAACCGGAGTATTGATCAATGGCTAGTTCGACACCTCGTTTAAAGAATATCTATCAGGACCAGATCAAACCTGCATTGATGGAGGAATTTGGTTACAAAAATGACCTGATGGTTCCCAAGCTCGACAAGATTGTTCTCAACATGGGCGTTGGAGAAGCAGCCAAGGATTCCAAAAAGGCCAAATCGGCAGAAGCCGAACTTACTGCCATAGCAGGACAGAAAGCTGTTCCGACCAGGGCCCGTAAGTCACTTTCGGGGTTTCGACTTCGGGAGGGCATGGTCATTGGTGCCAAGGTAACACTCAGGGGCAACCGCATGTACGAGTTTCTGGACCGCCTGGTTGTCATTGCCCTTCCCCGGGTACGGGACTTTCGTGGCGTATCGGATAAATCCTTTGACGGTAACGGCAATTTTTCCCTGGGCTTGAGGGAGCACATCGTGTTTCCCGAAATCGACTATGACAAGGTGGATGATATCAGGGGATTGGATGTTACCATCTGTACAACAGCCAAATCTGACAAGGAAGCGAAAAGTCTTCTGGCAAGGCTGAACCTTCCTTTCAAGAATTAATTACGGAGATTACCACATGGCAAAAAAGGCAATGGTGGAAAGAGAACTGAAGCGGCAAAGGCTGGTCAAGAAATACGAGAACAGAAGGGCTGAACTGAAAGCCATTATCAATAACAAGGAGCTTCCCTTGGAAGAGCGTTTCACGGCCAATCTCAAATTGGCCAAGTTGCCGCGAAACTCATCGGCAACGAGGTTGCATAATCGGTGTCAATTGACCGGGCGACCCAAGGGATATTACCGCAAGCTGAGGATTTCCCGTATTGCACTGCGCGAGTATGGGGGATTTGGCCAGATTCCCGGCATGGTAAAGTCAAGTTGGTAGGAGATTACAGTTATGTCATTTAGTGACCCAGTCGGAGATATGCTGACCCGTATCAGGAACGGGCAAATGCGCAAGAAGGGATCAATCAAGTCCCCCTCTTCAAAATTGCGGATTTGGGTGCTTGATGTTCTGAAGGAAGACGGATACATCCAGGGCTATACGCAGATTGACAATGAAAAGGGCTTCAAGGAGCTTGAAATCAAGTTGAAATACTTTGCCGGAGATCCTGCCATCAGGGAACTCAAGCGCATTTCCAAGCCGGGACGAAGGGTCTATTCCAGTGTGAAAAACCTGCCCTATGTCAGGCAGGGATTGGGTGTTGCCATCGTATCTACCGCCAAAGGGGTCATGTCAGACGCCAAGGCCCGCGAACAGAATGTTGGCGGTGAAATTCTTTGTACGGTTTTCTAGGAGAACTAAAATGTCCCGGATTGGGAAATTACCGATAAAAATACCTGCCAGTGTCGAGACCAGACTGGATGATCATGAGATCATTGTCAAGGGACCCAGGGGAACCCTGAGTTTCACCATACCAAATGAAATCTCGGTGGAAATTGACAATCACCAGATTAAGGTCAAGCCTAGGCAGAACAACATCAAGAGTCGCCAGAAATGGGGTATGTCGAGAACCATGATTGCCAATTGTGTCAAGGGTGTAACCGAAGGTTTCACCAAGGAATTGCAAATCAACGGTGTTGGCTATCGAGCCCAGATGAAGGGCAATTCATTGAACCTGACCCTGGGACTTAGTCATGAAGTCAATATTGATGTTCCCAAGGAAATCACCATCACGACCCCGTCCAACACCAGAATCGTGATTGAGGGCAATGATCCCCAGGCTGTTGGCAAGATTGCGGCAGATATCCGCAAATGGCGGCCACCCGAACCATACAAAGGCAAGGGTATCAGGTATCTCAACGAATATGTATACCGCAAGGTAGGCAAGAAGAAGTAGGTTTGAAAATGGCTACCAGCAAAAAAGAACTTTTCAAGCGAAGGAAATCAAGGACACGGCATCAATTGAAAACTGTCAGTACCGATCGTCCCCGGCTTTCCGTATTTCGTTCGAACAAGAATATCAGTGTTCAGGTAATTGATGATTCGAAGGGAGTAACCCTAGCATCGGCATCAACCCTGGAAAAGGACCTCGGCATTGACAAGGGTTACAATATGGCAGCAGCTGAAAAAATCGGCGCAACCATTGCGGAAAGGGCCCTCAAGGCAGGCATTGGCAAATGCTATTTTGATCGGGGTGGATACATGTATCATGGCCGGGTAAAGGCGTTGGCCGATTCTGCCCGAACAAACGGATTGCAGATTTAGGAGACTATGGATGGCACGAGAAGAAAAAAGGCGTTCCAAGGAAGACACTCCCGATTTTGGAGAGCGGTTGGTAGCAATCAATCGTGTTTCCAAGACCGTCAAGGGTGGTAAGCGCTTTGGTTTTTCAGCACTAGTTGTTGTCGGCGACCAGAATGGGCGTGTAGGTTTTGGCAAGGGCAAGGCCAAGGAAGTACCGGAAGCAATCAGAAAAGCCACTGAAAATGCCAAGAGAAGCCTTCACCGAATACCCCTGAAACAAGGCAGAACCCTTTTTCACGACATGGAGGGATCTCATGGTGCCGGCAAGGTTGTTCTCAGGACCGCTCCCCCGGGTACGGGTATTATTGCCGGTGGTCCAATGCGTGCCGTATTTGAAATGCTGGGGGTTCAGGATGTGGTTGCCAAATCAATCGGATCTCAAAATCCCTACAACATGATACGGGCAACAATTGATGCCCTCCTGAAGATCTCCAGTCCAAGGCAGGTAGCCCGTAGAAGGGATTTGAAAGTATCACAGATCAATCGCAAGCCCGAACTTCAATCGTCTGGTGGCTAGGAGTTTATCATGAATAAAGTAATTGTAGTCAAGCAGATCGGGTCACCGATCAGACGTCAGGCCAAGCAAAAAGCCATTCTCAAGGGTCTGGGATTGAACAAGATGCATCGGGTCAGGGAACTTGAGGATACTCCGTCAATCAGGGGAATGGTTCACAAGATTCCCCACATGGTGGAAATCGTTGAAGAAAAAACAAAACGGGCATCAAAATAATTGGTGAACAGACTGGATAGAACGGGCCTGCAAGGAGAAGATGATGAAATTACATGAGTTGCAAGACGACACTTTCACCCCCAAGGCTCGCAAAAGGGTGGGGCGTGGTCCCGGTTCCGGCAAGGGCAAGACCTGTGGGCGTGGGCACAAGGGTCAGAAATCGAGATCTGGGGTAGCACTTGGGTCATTTGAAGGCGGGCAGATGCCCATTTATCAAAGATTGCCCAAAAGAGGTTTCAACAATCCTTCACGAAAAAGTTATTCCGTTGTGAATCTGGGAAATATTCAGGCCTTTATTGATAATGGCAAGCTGAATCCTGATGAAGTGATCAACAGTGATACTTTGATCAAAAGTGGTTTGGTCAGGCGTCCACTCGATGGCATAAGAGTACTGGCCAAGGGCGAGATTACCTCAAAGGTAAACATTGAGGTTGCCGGTGCATCCAAGGCTGCCATCGAGGCAATAAACAAAACCGGCGGATCCTTGACAACTTCCTGATCCCCTGTTGACTTGGAATCTAAATTATAAGTATTAGTATTACTATGGTTCTGATTTACTTCCTATTGAGGGAAGATTTATCCCTTACCCATGAAACAAAAGGATGGTTAAATGGTTTCCGCTGCTGAACAGATGGCCTCGAATCTAAGTTGGAGTTCTTTCAGCAAGGCTACTGAACTAAAGCAAAGAATACTGTTTGCCCTTGGGCTCCTGATAGTCTATCGAATTGGTACCTACATACCGGTACCGGGTATCGATACGGTTGCTCTTCGTGAATTTGTCGATGCCGCCTCCACCGGCCTGGGAGGTATGCTCAACATGTTTACAGGTGGTGCGATCGGCAGAATGGGTATCTTTGCCCTTGGCATCATGCCCTACATATCAGCCTCCATCATCATGCAACTGATGGTGGCCATGGTTCCCCGCCTTGAGCAATTGAAAAAGGAAGGTGAGCAGGGGCGTAAGAAAATCAACCAATATACCCGTTACGGGACGGTGTTTCTTGCCACATTCCAAGCCTATGGTTTGGCCATTAGCCTCGAAACCGGTGAGTTGGCCTTGGATCCGGGCTGGTACTTCCGTATTGCCTGTGTCATTACCCTGGTTGGGGGCACAATGTTCCTGATGTGGTTGGGCGAGCAAATTACCTCCAGAGGAATCGGAAATGGCATTTCATTGATCATTTTCACCGGCATCATTGCCGAAATCCCCTCGGCTCTTGCCCAATTCTTCAGTCAGGGGCGATCCGGTTCCCTTTCACCCCTGGTCATCATCGGTGTCATCCTCATGGTCATAGCGACCATTACCTTCGTGGTCTTCATCGAACGGGCTTTGAGGCGCATACAGATTCACTACCCGAGACGTCAGCAGGGCAACAGGGTGTTCCAAGGTGGTTCCTCCTATCTGCCGATCAAGATCAATCCTTCGGGAGTCATACCACCGATTTTTGCTTCTTCGCTGCTGTTGCTGCCAACCACCATTTCCACATTTTCGGGTAATTCCACGAATACCTTCATGTCGGTTCTGCTGGCCTATTTTGGCCCTGGTCAACCACTCTATCTGACCTTCTTTGTCGTCATGATCGTTTTCTTTGCCTATTTCTATACCCTCAATGTGTCCTTCAAGGTCGAAGATGTGGCCGAGAACCTCAAGAACCAGAATGGGTTCATCAAGGGGGTTCGCCCGGGGCAGAACACGGCTGATTTGCTTGAACACATTGTTATCAGAATTCTTGTATTGGGATCAGCCTATCTTTCAGCCGTCTGTCTCCTGCCCGAAATCCTCAGGGCCCAATTGGCAGTACCGTTTTACTTTGGTGGTACATCGGTACTCATCGTCGTTTCGGTAACGATGGATACCATAAGCCAAGTCCAGTCGCATTTGATGGCACATCAATACGAGGGTTTGATTGACAAGTCACGGCTTCGTGGTAAACGAAAGAAAAAGGCTCGTTTAAGATGAACCTGATTTTACTTGGCCCACCTGGCTCCGGAAAGGGAACCCAGGCCAAGATACTTGTCAAAAATCTGGGCCTAGTTCAACTTTCCACCGGTGACATGCTCAGGGAAGCAGTCAAGTCGGGTTCCGACATAGGTCGAAAAGTTGCCAAAATCATGGATGCTGGCGAGCTGGTAACCGACGAGATCATCAATTCCCTGATTAGGGAAAAATTAAAATCAAAGAATTCGGGTTTTATTTTTGATGGATATCCCCGTACCCTGAATCAGGCTGATTCACTGGAGGAACAACTTGACCAGGCAGGTGCCAGTGTTGACATGGTCATCGAACTTACGGTTGATGTCGATCAATTGATTGACCGAATTGTCGGCAGGCTTTCCTGTGTCAACTGTGGAGCAATGTTCCACAAAAACAATCAACCACCAAAGGTTGAGGGCATCTGTGATGTCTGTGGCAGTGATTTGATACAAAGGAAGGATGACAATGAAGAATCCTTCCGAACGAGGTTGTTGGAATACTATCAGAAAACAGCTCCCCTGACCGGTTATTACCACCGTGCGGGATTGTTGCAATATGTTTCAAGCGTCGGTTCGATTGAGGAAATTTCAGAACGAATTGAAGCAACAATTCAGGCTAGCTGAACCAGCTATCCCTATCGGTAGCAAATCACAATAGCCCGCAATATTCACTTGACAGGGTGTTTATCAGGCAAAAAAGTAAAAGTGCTTTGGTACCTATAACCTTTCTTAGATAAGCATCGAGCTTATGGAGTGATCGGAAATCGGGGAATCCTCGAAGACCCGATTGTGGGTATCGTGGCATTGTACAAACTTTGCCTGTTGGGGAAGATCAACCAGATTTTCTGCTCCAAGATAGGTACAGGTACTCCGCAAACCACCGAGCAAATCCTGTACGGTTTCATCAATGGATGGTTTGAAAGGAAGGAGAACCTCACGACCTTCACTTGTCTTCCAGGGCTGCAAACCATCAAAATGCTTGTCATTGGCAATTTGGGAACTCATGCCGTAGAACTCTACGAATCTGGATTCCTTCAATATCTGTTTGCCATCGCCATTGATTTCACCGGTATTGAATCTCCTGGTGATAATCCGGCCGCCTCCTTCTTCATGACCGGCGAACATACCGCCCAGCATAACGAAAGATGAACCCGCGGCCAATGCTTTGGCTACATCACCGGGACAAGTACAACCACCGTCAGCTACTATTCTGGCACCTGCCTCACGGGCTGCCTGACCACATTCCAGCACGGCTGAAAATTGTGGGTAGCCTACTCCGGTCTTGATTCTGGTTTCACAAACACTGCCACCGCCAATACCCACTTTCACGAGATCGGCACCAGCCTTGGCAAGTATTTCGGTCTGTTCCGGAGTGACCACATTTCCGGCAATGATGACAACATCGGGAAATTCGCTTCTGAAGTCCTTCAGGAAACTCACAAACCGTTGGGTATGACCGTTGGCGACGTCCAGGCATGCAAACTTGATTGGACCGGAGCGTTGATGCACATGTCTGAACTTTTCCCTGTCTTGGTGTCTTAATCCTACCGTAACCGCACAATAATTACGACGCTGGGAATCTCCGGAAAAGAATTTGACGAGGTTTTCCTCGGAATGCATTTTTGCAAGACAGGTAAATATCCGATGCCTGATCAAGGCATCAGCCATGTCAAATGAGCCGACACCATCCATATTGGCAGCCATAATCGGAATACCTTCATAATACGAATCATCGGTTCGCTCAAAATCCATCCGGCAAATCAGGTTCACAAGTTTTCGGCTGGTAACACTTGTCATTTTACCCGGTACCAATAGTACATTGCCATAATCAAGCTTAATATCCCTTGAAACAAGAGTACTTACATCGTTATACCGTACAGGTGTGCCTTCCTTGGAAGGACCTGAACCATTGCTGCTTAGGGAAGATGTTGATTTACTATTCATACGTTCCTCGATCCTTTTTTTGGGCAAAGGCGAGTAGAGAAACCGATAAGGCACTTGCTATCCAAAAGCAGTTGGTCCTCTCGAACGCGTTTGCAAATTATCTCTATATTTTTTTGGGCAATAAATCAAGTGCAGAAATCAACATTTGGCAATTTTTTGCTTGGAATTTTTATTCCTGCAAAAAATTGTCATATATTCATGACTCAATATGACTTGAATCGAGGAATTTTATCACGTCCGCTGGATTCTGATCAGGTGGAAATACCGGATAAAATAACCGCTTCACTTCCGAATTTTTTAGAACCAGCGTTAATCTTTTGATGAGTATCATGTCCTTGACTCTGAAGGTCGGCAGTTGCAGTCTTCTTGTCAACATCAGATCGGAATCAGAGAGC
>WTGT01000312.1 GCA_011523445.1 Paracoccaceae bacterium | reverse complement strand
CCAATCACCTGCACTTCAGGAGAACAAGCCGTAGAGGAATTGGTAAGACTTTATGATTCCGCCACTGCATTCCTGAAGGAAAAACTGCAACTAGTGGAAAATAGTGATCCGGTAAACAGAAAGTTCAGAGCCTTTTATCCTGAACTCAAGTTTGAAGTCTTGACCTATGGTTATGTTGATACCCGGTTATCTTTTGGCCATGTTACTGAACCGGGTGTTTATAAAACGACCATTACCAGACCGAGATTGTACAAGCAGTATCTAATCAACCAGATCAACCTCTTGATTGGAAATCACCACGTACCTATCACGGTTGGCGTTTCGAATACACCAATCCCAATCCACTTTGCCATCGGGGACGGCGAGGAAATTGATTTTTCACCCCAGGAACTCAATTTTTCTCTGAGGGATGTTTTTGATACCCCTGATCTAGCCATCATGCACGATGAAATCGTCAATGGTACGGGCTTTGTCTATGATGATGGAACCAAACCCCTTGCTCCTTTCAGTGCACCACGCATCGATTACTCACTGGCCAGACTTGAGCATTACACCGGTACAGGAGTGGAGAATTTTCAACAATTCATCCTTTTCACCAACTACCAGTTTTATGTTGACAAGTTTGTTGATTTTGCCAGATCACAGCTCGCAGAAACTAGTTCGGGATACCTATCCCTAGTAACTTCAGGGGGTTCCGAGGTAACCAATTCGGAGGATGAAATAAATTGGCCAGCAAGAATGCCCCAGATGCCTACATGCCATCTGACCAGGAAGGATGGAACGGGGATCAGTCTGGTGAACATCGGGGTGGGCCCCTCAAATGCCAAAACAGCAACGGACCATATAGCAGTATTGCGACCCAGTGCCTGGATAATGCTGGGACATTGTGCAGGTCTTCGCAATAGTCAGAACTTGGGAGATTATGTTCTGGCTCATGCCTATCTGCGTGAAGATCAGGTCCTTGACAATGATTTACCCCTGTGGGTTCCGATTCCCCCTCTGGCAGAGGTTCAGGTGGCAATTGAAGATGCAGTGGCCGAAGTGACCAAGAAAAAGGGTTATGATCTGAAAAGAGTCATGCGTACTGGTACCGTTGCTTCTGTCGATAACCGAAATTGGGAACTGGGTGTTAATTCCGGTTCGGTCCGAAGCCTTAGTCAATCCCGGGCCATCGCCCTTGATATGGAATCAGCTACAATCGCTGCCAATGGTTTTCGTTTCAGGGTACCCTACGGAACCTTGCTGTGCGTATCGGATAAGCCCCTTCATGGTGTATTGAAGATGCCGGGCATGGCCAGTGAATTTTTTAGAACCCAGGTGAACAACCATCTTTTGATTGGCATTTTGGCAATATCTTCACTACGTGAAATGCCACAGGAATTCCTGCACTCCAGAAAATTGAGAAGTTTTGAAGAAACTTCTTTCCTTTAAATTTGGTAAATTGCTTATTTTCTTGGTTTTAGGTTGTTATCTTGGCAAAGATAATTATAAATTATCTTCAAAATCTGGGTAATCTTAGATTTTTTATCCACAACTTTTTTAAAAAGTGATATTGGGTATTGTAGTAAACCTACACATTGAATAAAGTTCGTTTCATCAATTGTGTAAAAAACAAGAAAGATAAAGGAGTTAAGATGTCAGGAAGTATTCTAACAAAAAAGGAAATAATCGAAGCAATTGCGAGTAAAACTGGTGGAGAGAAGAAACAAGCAAATGCTTTTCTAGATGCTTTAAGCGATACTATCATTGAAGAAGTCGCTAAAGGAAACACCATTCCCTTGAACAAAGTGGGAAGAATTTCTGCCAAAATGAGAAGTGAGCGAACAGGTATCAATCCTTCGACAAAGGAAAAACTTGTCATTCCGGCCAAGCGCGTACCACGCATTTCTTTTGCCTCAGCGATCAAGGACGCTGTCGGGGGTTAATTCACCCAAATTACTTACGGAACATATTTAGTTTCAAAAAAATTTATTGGTCGGCTCGAAATGCCGACCAATTTTTTATTACTTCCATATTCATGGGGGTATTGTTTGCCTTCATGTGGTCCAGTGCCTTTTCCACTGCCCGCATAATCGTATTGGAAGTACCACCGCTTACAGCCCTCACACTAAGATTTGCCATATCTGGTTTTCTGGGAATTGGTGCCGCCCTGTTGATGGGGCAATCATTCAAGTTGAGCCCACGCCAATGGATGGGGATGATACTTTTTGGCATATGCCAAAATGGAATTTATCTTGGTGCCAATTTTGTATCCATGCAATGGATTGAAGCATCACTGGCAGCAATCATTGCCTCCACCCTGCCGATCCAGGTTGCCTTTCTGAGTGCAATCTTCTTTAGGGAAAACATTGGCTGGGTCGGCATTGCCGGGATTGTTTCGGGTTTCATCGGGGTTTTGGTCATCATGTCAACCAGATGGAGTTTCGGCTTTGAACTGGTTGGAATTATCCTGTGCGTAATCGCATCACTTGCTCTCTGCATCGCTACCCTTACCGTCAAACAGGCACTGTTGAGTAATAATCTGTTGATGGTTGTCGGCTTGCAGATGGTGGTGGGCTTTGTGTTTACCCTGATCCCCGCACTGCTTTTTGAATCCCTCGAGCCCATTAAATTTTCTTGGGAATTACTCGGTGCGTTTACTTACCAGATAATTGGACCGGGATTATTTGGAACCTGGCTCTGGTTCAAGCTTGTCAACAGAATCGGACCGACCAAGGCCTCGTCCTTTCATTTTCTCAACCCTTTTCTGGGTATTGCCGTGGCAGCAGTTCTCCTCAGCGAAGCAATAACCTTCTTCGATATCATTGGAGTAATAATTATAACGACAGGGATTATTGCGGTACAACTTTCCAAGAACCAGGCACAGGGGGTTTAGTCACCTGTAAAGGAATAATCCCTTATTTCCCCGATTTGTCCTCGGTGAATTAGCAACTGATCGGCCAAAACCAGGGCAACCATCGCTTCAGCCACCGGGACGGCCCTTATGCCAACACAAGGATCATGCCTCCCCTTGGTTACTACCTCGGTGGGAACACCCTCGATAGTTACCGATTTTTTGGGAATGAGGATTGAGGAGGCCGGCTTGATGGCAATTCTGACAATAACATCCTGACCCGAGGAAATACCACCAAGTATCCCCCCACTGTGATTGGAATCAAATTCAATTGTTCCATTTTCCATCAATTTTATTTCATCACTGTTTTCACTAC
>WTGT01000122.1 GCA_011523445.1 Paracoccaceae bacterium | reverse complement strand
CTTTTATATCACCTGCAGAGGAAAGTTCCTCCTTGACTTGTTCCCAATGCTGTTCAGGTATGAAATGATCGGCAAATCCGACAATTATTGCTTCTGCAGGCCCCATCCGGGTCCCTGTCAATCCATGGAATTCACCCAAATGTCCTGGTGCATTTGCCAAAATGTAGGAACCACCAACATCCGGAACCAAACCGATTGTACATTCTGGCATGGCAATTCTACTCGATTCGCCCACGATACGGTGTTTCCCGTGACAACCTATGCCAACGCCACCTCCCATAGTAAAGCCATTTAAAAAACTGGCAACGGGTTTAGGGTAATTGAAGATTTTCGCATTCAATCGGTATTCATCGCGCCAAAAGGCATGGCCATAATCCAAATCCCCGGCCTTACCTCTTTTATACATTTCAGTGATATCTCCACCTGCACAAAACGCCTTCCCACCAATGGCATCAAATACGATTACCCTAATATTTTCATCGGCAAGCCAAAGGTTCAAATATTTCTCAATCACCTTGCACATATCATGTGTCAAGGCATTGAGAGCCTTGGGGCGATTTAAAGTAATCCTGCCTACATGCCCTTGTTCTTTGACTATGAGGTCGTTCACCCGGATTGCTCTTTTTTCAGTTCCCGAAAGACAACCATTCTCATAATCTCATTGGTGCCTTCAAGAATTTGATGGACCCTGAGATCCCTCACAGTCTTTTCTATGCCGTAATCTGCAAGGTATCCGTACCCACCATGGAGTTGCAGACAATCATTGGCAACTTTCCAGCAAACATCTGTTACATAGCGCTTTGCCATGGCACAGAATTTAGTTTTGTCAGAATGACCCTCATCCATTTTCCAAGCGGCATAGCGGAGAAAATTTCTGGCAACCTGAAGATCGGTTTCGATATCGGCAATTCTGAATTGCAGGACCTGAAACTCGTCCAGCCTTTTACCGAAGGCTTTTCGTTCATTCATGTAGGCCAAGGTTTGATTGAAAGCTTGTTGGGCACCACCAAGTGAACAGGCGGCAATATTCAACCTACCACCATCAAGACCTGACATGGCATAAGTGAAACCCTTCCCTTGGATACCCAGGAGATTTTCCAGAGGAACTCGGCAATTGTCCATCTGTACCTGTCTGGTTGGCTGGGCCCGCCATCCCATTTTGTCTTCAAGTCCTCCAAATGACAGCCCCGGTGAATCTTCATCAACTATTATGGATGAAATGCCCTCATCAGTCTTGCACATGACGATGTAGGAATCGGAATAACCACCCCCTGAGATAAACGACTTGGTACCTGTCATTTCCCAGCGATCATTGAGTTTTACAGCCTTGGTCGCCATGGCGGCTGCATCTGATCCAGAACCAGGCTCTGTCAGGCAATAGGACATGATGCATGACATTTCATTCGTTTTTTCGAGGTATTTCTCCTTTAGTTCAACACTCCCGAAAGTGTCGATCATCCAACTGCACATATTATGAATAGAAAGAAACGCAGCAACCGATGGGCATGCCATGGATAGTGCCTCGAAAATAAGTACTGAATCAACCCGCTTCAGTGAAGAGCCTCCGTAATCAATACTGGTATTGATACCACCAAGACCATATTCCCCCAAGGTCTGCCACAAATCTTTTGGAATGGTTTCTTGACTCTCCCAAGATTTTGCATGTGGTGAAATAAACTTCTCACCAAGACCAAGAGCCATTTCAAAAACGGCTTCCTGTTCTTCTGTCAAATTGAAATCCATTTACAAAAAAGTCAGCCAATAACAGTTTGCAGATACGACCCGGAATCTAAATTTTTCAATCGACTTGCAGATAATCAATTTATTGTCGGGAAGTTGAGAATTGCTCCTTCCTTGATACCGCTTGGCCAACGAGAAGTTACTGTCTTGGTTTTGGTATAGAATCTGAACGCATCCGGGCCATGTTGATTAAGATCACCGAAACCGGATTTTTTCCAACCTCCGAAGGTATGATAGGCAAGTGGAACAGGGATTGGAACATTTACACCAACCATACCGACATTGATCCTATTGGCAAAATCCCGGGCCGTATCACCATCCCTGGTAAATATAGCCGTCCCGTTACCATAAGGATTATTCATGGTAAGACTAAGGGCATCATCATAGTTTTTGGCCCTGACGGTGGATAAGACAGGTCCAAATATTTCCTGCTTGTATATGTCCATATCTGGTGTCACTTTATCAAAAAGGTGGGGGCCTACAAAAAAGCCATCTTCGTACCCTTGGAGTTTGAAATCCCTCCCGTCTACAACTAGCTCAGCCCCTTGATCAACACCTGATTGAACCAATCCCAAAACCCTTTGTTGGGCTTCTTTTGTAACCAGAGGGCCAAAATCCATGTCTTCGCCGGCAGTGTATGGTCCGACCTTGAGGGTTTCAATCTTGGGTATCAGTTTATCAATAAGATTATCGGCAGTACCATCACCTACAGGTACAGCCACCGAAATAGCCATACATCTCTCGCCAGCGGCACCATAGCCGGAACCCACGAGAGCATCAGCAGCCTGATCAAGGTCGGCATCAGGCATGACAATCATGTGATTTTTGGCACCACCAAAGCATTGTACCCTTTTACCCGATTTGCTTGCCTGGGAATAAATATACTCTGCAATGGGTGTTGACCCCACGAAACCTACAGCCTGAATATCGGGATGGTCAAGAATTGCATCAACAGCAGTTTTATCGCCATTGACCACCTGTAGAACTCCTTCAGGAAGTCCAGCTTCCAACATTAATTCGGCCAGCATCAGGGGAACGGAAGGATCCCTTTCGGATGGTTTTAAAATGAATGCGTTTCCACAGGCGATTGCCGGTGCAAACTTCCACATGGGGATCATGGCCGGGAAATTAAATGGTGTTATGCCTGCAACCACTCCCAATGGCTGCCTCATCGAGTACATGTCAATACCACCACCGGCACTATCGGTATATTCTCCCTTCAAAAGGTGAGGGGCACCAATACAAAATTCGACAACCTCCAGACCTCTTTGAATATCACCGCGAGCATCAGGAATTGTTTTCCCATGTTCACTGGAAAGTGCCTCGGCAAGAGGTTCCATATTTTTCTGGAGCAATCGTACAAACTCCATCATGACCCTACCCCTTTTCTGGGGGTTGGTCGATGCCCATGATTGTTGAGCCTTCAGTGCACCCGTGACGGCATAATCCAATTCCTCGTTCGATGCAAATGGAACCTTGGCTTGGATCTCTCCAGTAGCTGGATTAAATACATCACCAAAACGACCGGATGTACCCTTTACCCTTTTACCATTGATAAAGTGGAATAGTTCTTTCATTTGCAACTCCCAAGCAGATTATAATGTGGATAAAACATAGCTTTTACACGTGAAACAGTGTTACCAAATCTAAAATATGTCATTCAAGGGATTATTGAAGTAGTGAATCTAAACTAGTCCGGATTCAATTGGTACTACTCGATCTCCAACTCAATGAATACCATCATGAAGAATTGTGAAGCCCATCAGAAAACGAGTGGTACGTTCGGGCTGGCAGTTATCGAGGATATTTTATTGCTATCGAATGAAACTTATGAAAAGGGACAATGGATACGTAACAATTGAAGTATCGACTACCCTTGTTTTTGTTTTCAGGGGATAGAATGTCTCAAAAAAAAGCCCGTGGTAATCAAGGTTTCAAAAGTTTTCATTGATTTTGTATCCATTCATGAGACAATATAATCTGGCTCCAAACAGTTAGTTTGATTTGAATAGGGAGAGGGATCATGTATCAAATCAACTCTGTAATCGATACAGTTAATGCTTTTGCCTGGGGACCACCCATGTTGGGGATTCTGGGAGTAACCGGAGTTCTTCTGACCTTGGGTCTGGTATTCATGCCCTGGCGAAAAGTAGGTTATGGTTTCAGGCTGCTTTTCACCAAAGACGATAGTGAAGATGGTGAAGGTGAAGTAAAACCATTTAATGCCCTGATGACAGCCCTGTCAGCCACCGTGGGAACTGGAAATATAGCCGGAGTGGCAACAGCAATAGCTTTGGGTGGACCTGGAGCTATTTTTTACATGTGGCTGATTGCCCTTTTCGGTATGGCGACAAAATATGCAGAAGCTGTTTGTGCTGTTACCTATCGAGAGGTTGACCAAGAAGGAAAGTATGTTGGAGGACCGATGTACTATCTTCGAAATGGTGTCGGAAAATTTGCACCTGAATTAGGCAAGTCGCTAGGATTGCTTTTTGCCATTTTCGGGGCCATTGCTGCATTTGGGATTGGCAATGCTGTACAGGTAAATTCCATGGCTGCAGTTTTGGATAACAGTTTTTCTGTTCCAACATTTGTAACAGGCATCATTGTTGCCGGTTTGGCAGGTATTGTCATAATTGGTGGGATCAAAAGAATTGGTGAAGTTGCCGGTAAGTTGGTTCCAACAATGATTGTGCTATACATTGGTGCCGCACTCATTGTAATTCTGTTGAATATCACCGAGGTTCCTGCCGCCATTGGTTTAATCTTCACACATGCTTTCACTCCGGCTGCTGCCACGGGTGGATTTGCTGGTGCTGCAGTCGCGGCTGCAGTTCGTTTCGGTGTTGCCAGGGGTGTATTCTCAAATGAATCTGGTTTGGGTTCAGCAGCTATAGCTCACGCAGCAGCAAAAACCAACAATCCAGTCAGACAAGGTATTATTGCCATGTTGGGTACCTTTATCGATACATTGATCGTATGTACCATGACAGCATTGGTTATTCTTACCTCGGGTGCATGGATAATGGAGGTTGATGGCGCTGGCCTTACAGGAGCTGTTCTGACTTCAACAGCCTTTGAAATCTCTATCCCTGGAGGTCAGTATATTGTAACCATCGCACTTGCGATCTTTGCATTTACCACCATCCTTGGATGGTCCTATTATGGGGAAAGGTGTTGGCAATATCTGTTTAGTGAGAAAAGCATTTTGATCTACAGGATTTTGTGGATACTTGCTGCACTTACATTCGCAAACCTGAAGGTCGACTTGGTTTGGAATCTTGCAGACACTCTCAACGGGCTGATGGCAGTACCAAATCTGATTGGACTTCTGTTGCTTGCGCCAATGGTCTTCCAGAAAACCAGAGATTACTTTGAAAAGGAAGCAGCAGAAAAGGGGAAAGCCTGAATTAACTGCCAAGTTGATTGTTTCTGGAAATTAACCAGAGTAATCAGGATAAAAATAGCCCCGGGCAAAATTGGTGCCCGGGGTGTGTTGCTTGTCAAAAATTGGGAAACAGGATTTTGTTGGAAAAATCTACATCTCTAAACAGTTTCTTAAATTTTGATCGTGTCTTTTTATTTCTCATCAAAGAATTTAATATGGCTCCAGTCAACAGTATTCTGGTAGCCGTAAGTTCATTAAATTAATATCTGGAGTGCAATGAGGAAGCACAACAATCCACAAGCAAAAGATTCGGGATCAGGTAAAAGTGGGTGAATTTTTTTTGAAAATTGGGATAATCTAAATTTTATACAAACAACATTTTCAATTCAAAATGAAAGGATTCTTCCAATGCTTGTGAGCCAAATTCTCAAGGGCAAAAGTAGTCAAAACATTATCTCCATTGGTCCCGATGATGGTATTTTGATGGCTGTCAATCTTTTGTCCAAGAATCGAATTGGTGCTTTGGTAGTGTTTGATGATGAAGGTTTGCTCATTGGCATCGTTTCGGAAAGGGATATTGTCAGGGAAATAGGTATAAAGGGTACCCAGGTACTGAATTTATTGGTAAGGGAACTGATGAGTAAAAAGGTTGTTACCTGTAATACCAACGAAACTGCCTTTGATGTACTGAACAAAATGACTGTGGGAAGATTCCGTCATATACCTGTCATGGACAATCAGAAAATGGTTGGGCTGATTTCCATTGGAGATGTTGTCAAGGCCCGTTTGGGCGAGCTGGATATGGAAAAACAAGCTCTAGAGGAATATATCGGCCATTAAGTCAAATTTCCTGATAATCTTAAGAAAGAGGATTTTGTGAAAATCGGTCTCTACGCCGGGACGTTTGATCCCGTAACATTTGGTCATCTGGATATATTCCGAAGATCATTTTCCCTGGTGGACAAACTGGTAATTGGTGTCGCCATCAATCAGGAAAAATCCCCCCTCTTCAGTTTGGATGAAAGGGTTTCCATGATTAACAGGGAGATCACGGAACTGAAGAAAAAAACCAATCAGGAAATTGAGGTATATCCTTTCGAAAACCTGTTGGTGGATTGCGCTCGTGAAGTTGGAGCAAACATCATTATCAGGGGATTGAGAGCTGTCTCGGACTTTGAGTATGAGTTCCAGATGGTTGGCATGAATAGGGTATTGGATCAAAATATTGAAACCGTATTCATGATGGCAGATGCAAGAAAACAGGCTATTGCATCAAAACTTGTAAAGGAGATTGCCCGCCTGGGAGGAGATGTTTCCGAATTCGTACCAGGGAATGTGATAGAAGAGTTGAAGAAAAAGTTTAGCAATTGATCTTGGCTATACCTTATGGTTTCCCTTTTATCGCCGCTATCGGAGTTCACTTTAATTTGATTTTGTTTTCGTCGGGAAAACCTTAATCTTCCCCTTATGAGGTGTATATGAAAAAAATAATACTAGTTTTAACTTTCCTGCTACTGGGTACCATAAATGCAATAGCCGAAAAGGAAAGAAATGTGTTGATACTTGATGTCGCCGGTGAAAACTCCGGTACTATAAAAATTGAACTTCTTCATGAAGTAGCCCCCCTGCATGTTGAACGAATAATTACTTTGACAAATAACGGATTATACGACAATGTAGCCTTTCATCGGGTGATTGAGGGTTTCATGGCCCAAACAGGTGATGTTCAGTTCGGACGTGTTGATCAAGGTTCCTTGCAAAAGGCCGGGATAGGGGGCTCTGATTTGCCTGATTTGAAGGTTGAATTTTCACCGCTTCCCTTCAGAAAGGGAACCGTTGGTATGGCAAGAGCACAAAATCCCAATTCCGCCAACTCTCAATTTTTCATAATGTTTGAGGAAGCACCGTTCCTGAATGGCCAATATACTGTATTCGGACGAGTAATTTCTGGACAGGATGTTGTTGATGCCATCAAACGAGGGCAGGGACAAAATGGAGCGGTTGCTGACCCGGATTATATTGCTAGTGCCAGAATAGAAGAATAGATGAAAAATTTTACTGTTGATACTCTTGAAGTGAAAGAAGTTTGAAGATGGGACGTATTCCAGCAAGGTTGGTTGTTATCAAACTATTTGTTATCTTAGCCTTGGTCTGGGTTCTAGGTCTTGCCTCAGGACAAGCCAACGAGAAACTGTTCAGCAGCCAGTGGCCAAATACTGATTTTTCACTGGCATCGGTGCCCTTGGATGAAATAATGTCAGGTGGTGTTCCCAAGGATGGAATTCCGGCAATTCACAATCCAACTTTTTTAACTCTGGATGAAAATATCGATTTACTTCCCAGGGAAGGGGTAATGACCATTGAAATGAAAGGTCATCTCCCCAGGGCATACCCAATCAGATATCTTCTGTGGCATGAAATCGTCAATGATCAGATTGGTGAACAAACAATTGCTATAACTTACTGTCCCCTTTGTAATTCCGGAGTATTTTTTTCCAGGGAGGTGAACGGTCAAACCCTGACTTTTGGTGTATCTGGATTGCTCAGAAACTCGGATATGGTCATGTATGACCTAGAAACTGAAAGCTGGTGGCAACAGGCCCTTGGAACAGGAATTGTGGGAAGTCATACCGGCAACAGTCTGGAGCAACTTCCGGGCTGGACAGAAAGCTGGCAAGATTTTATGTCTAGAAACATGGACAAGGGTGGATTGGTCATGGCCCAGCCTGAATTCCGTCGACCCTATGGGCAAAATCCCTACAAGGGGTATGAACTTGCCGTAAGTCCCTTTCTTTACACCAAGGAATTCAAACAGGAAGGAATAGGTCCCTTGGCAAGGGTAGTAAAGGTTGGGCAGAGAGCCTGGCCACTGGAGAGATTGATTCTTGAAGGAAAAATCGAGGAACATGGTATTGTTTTGACCTGGACAGGAGGACAGGCATCACCTCTTGATACTGCTTCCGTCGGGCAAGGTATAAATGTCGGCACGGTGAGGGTCAAGGATCAGGAAACCGGAGAAGATCTACCCCATGATCTATTGTTTGCTTTTGCTTTTGAGGCATTTTTTCCCGATGGTGAATGGGAAATGGGCGACCTTTTGTCAAACAATTAGATTGTTACTTTTCAAGCTGAACGATTGCGTGGCGTTTTTTGCCAACTGATATCTTTGCTGATTTTCTTAATTCTTCCAAACTCAGCATTCTTGCCGTATCGGTTTCGACGATATCATTTACCCTGACACCATTACCCAACAAATTCCTTCTGGCTTCCTTCCCCGAAGAAACAAGTCCGAGTTGAACCAGGGCTTGAAGCAGGGGATAACCATCTTCCATCAGGGAGTCAAAAGTAACCGACAAGATGGGTAATCCTTCGCTTTGCCTTCCTTCAACAAATACTTCCCTCGCGGTTGACAAGGCCTTTTGTGCCTGTTCCTTACCATGTGCAAGGGTAGTTACCTCGTTGGCCAAAATTATTTTAGCCTCGTTGATTTCAGAACCCTCTAGAGAACCAAGGCGATCGCATTCGGCAAGATCCAGTTCCGTAAAGAGTTTCAGGAATTTGCCGACATCATTGTCACTTACATTTCGCCAATATTGCCAAAAATCGTAAGGGGAAAATAAATTAGCATTCAGCCAGACGGCTCCACTTTGAGTCTTTCCCATTTTCTTGCCATCGGAAGTGGTCAAAAGAGGCGAGGTAAGGGCAAAGACCTGTTTACCGATTATTCTTCTGGTCAGGTCAACACCATTCAGTATGTTACCCCATTGATCGGAACCACCCATCTGGAGTTGACAATCATGCCGTTTAGCAAGCTCAAGGAAATCATAGGCCTGTAAAATCATGTAGTTGAATTCCAGGAAAGAGAGGGATTGTTCCCGGTCCAATCTGGACTTGACGGATTCGAATGAGAGCATTCTGTTGACAGAAAAGAATTTCCCGATATCCCGAAGGAAAGAAATATAGTTCAGATTGTCCAGCCATTCAGCGTTATTCACCATAATGGCATCAGTAGGATTATCACCAAAGGTTACGTAATTGCTGAATACTTCCTTGATGCCTGAAATATTTGCTTCGATTTCACTGTTATCCAGAAGGGGTCTCTCATCCGCTCGAAATGATGGATCGCCGACCTTTGTGGTACCTCCTCCCATCAATACGATAGGCTTGTGGCCGGTCTTTTGAAGCCACCGTAACATCATGATTTGGATCAGGCTGCCGATGTGGAGTGATTTGGCCGTGGCGTCAAAACCAATATAGGCTGGTAAAATCCCCTTCATCAGGGAATTGTCCAATTCCTCCAAATTGCTGCAATCATCGAAAAATCCCCGTTGGAGAATCACAGTCAGGAATTCGGATTTGGGATTGTAGGTCATTTCAGATTTTCGACAATTGATTGAATTGGTTATAAGTAAGACATTATCCATGGATTTTTAGATTGAAAATGCCACACCTTGAAGAAAATTGGTTTATAGGCTGCATGTCAGGTACCTCAATGGATGGGGTTGATATTGCTGCAATTAGGACTGATGGACAAAAAATCCTGGAATTTGGACCAACTGCCAGCAAGAGCTTTACTCCCGATGAAATTGAAATACTTCACATGGCCCGTGGTAAGTGGCCGGGTGAAAAAGGGGTAAACCAAGCTGCCCGAATTGTTGAAGAAACTCATCTTGCCTTGCTTATGGAAACCAGTCCAGAGGCTATTGTCGGGTTTCATGGGCAAACGCTAGCTCATGATCCGGAAAATCGGAAAACGTACCAAGCTGGAGATGGTCAATACCTTGCTGAAAATTTGGGTAAAACGGTTGTCTGGGACTTTCGACAACAGGATATGCTCAATGGGGGTGAGGGTGCACCATTGGCACCATTTTATCATTTTGCACTGGCCAAATACCTCGGAATGACAGAACCATGTGCCTTCATCAATATAGGTGGTATTACAAACATAAGTTTTGTTGATCCGCAAAAGGGTGAGCCAGTTGATAATGGTGCCCTGATTGCATTTGATATTGGACCCGGAAACAGTTTAATCGATAAATACTGCAACATGAAAAGAAATCTGCCCTTCGACAGGGACGGATATTTTGCGTTCATGGGAAAAGCTGACAATGATTTGATAAGGAAGTTCCTGGAACATGAACAACTTGGGTTAGAGGGACCAAAATCCTTTGATATCCATGATTTCTATTTTCTCTTGAATCAGGTTGAGCAACTCAAGTTTGAAGATGGTGTCACAACCTTAACGGAATGTACCATAAAGGCAATTTCGACTGTTCTTGAAAGAACAAGGTTCAAACCCAAACATGTTGTCTTGTGTGGGGGAGGGACAAAAAATTCCTATATTGTAGCTCGGTTGAAGGAAATTCTTTCAATGGAGATTCATACAGCTGAGGAATGGGGTTTGGACTCACAATATCTGGAAGCTCAGGCATTCGGTTTTCTGGCAGCCAGGGTCTTAAGCAATCTTCCCACTTCAGCACCTGGTACAACGGGATGTGAATATCCCACCGTTGGTGGCAGGATTTCGCAACCTCGTAAAACTAAAACCTGAAGGCCATTTTCCCCAGATATTGGGCCTGATCACCCAATTCTTCCTCAATTCGCAACAATTGGTTGTACTTGGCAATTCGATCGGAACGAGAAGTGGAACCTGCCTTGATTTGCCCACAGTTGACCGCAATGGCCAAATCGGCAATGGTGGTATCCTCGGTTTCTCCCGACCTGTGTGATAATATTGTCGTGTAACCATTTCTATGTGCCATATCAATGGCATCAAGGGCTTCCGTCAGGGTTCCGATCTGGTTAACCTTGACCAAGAGCGAGTTGGCACAACCCTTGGCAATCCCTTCCTCCAGAATTGTGGTATTGGTCACAAACAGGTCATCACCAACCAATTGGCATCGTTTCCCTAGGACTTCAGTGAGTGCCTGCCATCCTTCCCAATCATCCTCACCGCAACCATCTTCAATTGAATGGATGGGATATGAGGTTACCAGTTTTTCCAAATAGGAAATATTCTCCTCACGGGATCGGGTAATTCCTTCGCCGGAAAAATGATACTGGTGATCGGAATAATATTCCGATGAGGCACAATCCAGAGCAATAACAATGTCCTTGCCGGGTGCAAGGCCCGTATCTTCGATGGCCTTGAGCAATATGTCCAGAGCTTGCTCTGAGGAATCCAAATTCGGTGCAAAACCTCCCTCATCACCAACCGCAGTTGAATGGCCGGCCTGATCAAGGTTTTTTTTCAAACTGTGAAATACACCGGCACCAAATTGCAAAGCTTCCCGAAAACTGCTGGCTCCAACCGGCATGACCATGAATTCCTGGAAGTCAATGGAGTTGTTGGCATGTTCTCCACCATTAATAACGTTGAACATGGGTACAGGTAAAACCTTGGCGTTTACACCCCCGACATATCGGTAGAAAGGCATTTCCATACTGACAGCCGATGCCTTGGCAACAGCAAGGGAAACGCCCAGAATGGCATTGGCTCCCAACTTCGATTTATTTGGGGTGCCGTCAAGATCAATCATGGTATTGTCAATGTCAACCTGATCATAGGGATCACAGCCCAAGAGCGCTTCACTCAGGGTCGTAACAACATTTTCCACAGCTTTGGAAACCCCTTTACCCAAGTATCTTTGCGAATCACCGTCTCTTAGTTCATGGGCTTCACGGGCACCGGTTGAAGCACCTGAAGGTACTGCAACTCGTCCCATAGAACCGTCAGATAGGGAGACTTCAACCTCAACCGTCGGGTTTCCCCTGCTATCAAGTATTTCGCGGGCGTGAATGTGATCGATTACAATTAGATTATCCATTTTTTTCTTCCAAAGGTGTTCCATATAATTCCAGACGATGGCCAATAAGGCGATAACCCAACTTTTGGGCCTGTTTTTTCTGGAGCTTCTCTATTTCTTCATCGTAGAATTCGATGACTTTTCCGGTTTTCAAATCAATCAGATGATCATGATGATTCTTGTCGGCTATTTCATATCTGGCCACTCCATCACCAAATTCCAACTTGGTAAGAATGTCCAATTCTTCCAGTAACTTGACGGTACGGTAAACGGTTGCGATAGAAAGGTTTGGATCAACTAGGCTTGCCCGTTCATAAAGATCCTGAATATTGGGATGATCCCTGGCTTTTTCCAAAACGGAAACAACAGCCCTTCTTTGGTCTGTCAACCGCAATCCTATTTTTTCACAATGCTGGAGTAGGGTACCCAAAATTCAATCTTTCCTTATCCCTTGCAAACCTTACCTAGACCAAAATTCTGTACACAATTTCAAATTACAGTTCCAATTTATTTTAATTAATATCTTGGCTGCAATATTCAAACTGGAGGTCATGGTTAATCTTCAGATTAACAGTAAAAGAATATCTAAATACCGGGATTTAAATAAATAATTTTCTAAGTTCCACAGAAGGTTTTGGTGACGACCTCATTCGTTTCAGGCGTATTTTCAAATTTCTCGTACCCTTCTTGTTGAGTATATGGAGATTTGAGCACTTCTACCATGGTATTGAATCTATCAAAATTTCCTTCCACCCCTTCAACAATGGCTTTTTCGATTTGATGGTTTCGTGGAATATAAGTGGGATTGACCTTTTGCATTGACAGAAGACGTTCACTTTCTGATGCCTTTTCCTTGCTTAACCTTTCCAACCAAGTAGGTATCCACTCAAGTATCAGATTTGGTGAAACGGTAAAGTTTTCAAAATGGCAAGATTGTAGGTTTCTTGCAGGGACTATTGATAATGTTCTGAAAGTCAGGGTGAAATCTGCCTCTGCCTTTTCGAGAATATTCAAGAAACCGGTAATAAATTCAAAATCTTCGTTTGCGGGATTTTCCATACCAAGCTTTTTCCCGAAGATTGATAACCAGTTGTCAAGATAAAGTTGGGGAAACCGGTTAATGATATCCGTAACCTTCTTGATTGCCGTTTCTTTTTCATCTTCAAGGATGGGTATCAGTGTTGTTGCAAATTGGGCCAGATTCCAATGGGCAATCATTGGTTGGTTGGCATAGGCGTATCGGCCATTGTGATCTATCGAGCTGAAGACTTTTGCTGCCTGAAAGTGGTCCATGAAGGCACAGGGTCCGAAATCTATGGTTTCGCAGGACAAAGAAGTGTTGTCCGTATTCATTACTCCGTGAATAAATCCAACTGCCATCCATTTCGAGATAAGCTTGGCTTGCCCCTCAACAACTTGCTCAAGTAATGATAGTAAAGGATTTTCGGATTTTTTCAGCTCGGGATAGTTCGTAACTATCCCGAGCTGAAAAAATCAGAAAATCGTTTACTATCATTCCTTGAGCAAGTTGTTGAGGTGCAAGCGAAGCTTATCACGAAATGGATGGCAGTTGGATGTATTCACGGAGTAATGAATACGGAC
>WTGT01000105.1 GCA_011523445.1 Paracoccaceae bacterium | reverse complement strand
CCATTGCTGTTCCCAATTCAAGTGGATATCAAGGTATAAAAGCGTTTGAGGGAAAGAGAATTGCAACATCCTATCAGGGATTGCTTAGGGAATATCTGAAGGAAAATGATGTCAATTGTGATATCGTACCAATGCAGGGTGCCGTGGAAATCGCACCTCGTATGGGGATGGCTGATGCAATTTGCGATCTTGTTTCCACAGGAACAACTCTTGCCATTAATGGTCTCAAGGAAGTTGAAGTCATATTTGAGAGCCAATCGGTATTGATCAAAAACAGTGAACTGGCCGCAACCCAAGAAGAGCTTCTGGAAAGGCTTATGCTACGGTTGAAAAGTGTTCAGGTTGCCAAGAAAAGCAAATACATCATGCTGCATTGCCCAATCGATAAGCTGGAAGAAATCAAGTCAATCCTACCTGGATCAGAAGCACCAACCATCCTAGCCCTTCAAGGACGGGAAGATTTGGTTGCCGTCCATGCAGTTTGCAATGAGGGTGTTTTTTGGAATACCATGGAGGATCTGAAAGCGATGGGTGCCAGTGCAATCATGGTCTTGCCAATCGAGAAAATGCTTGACTGAGCAGTATAATGACCTATTACCCGCGATCTGGCAGGCAGCCCTTGTACATTATGTTTATGCCTGTTGAAAACCCAAACACTTTTATCGGCATACTATCATGAATTCCGAAGAATTGTTGGCCTTTACAAGTGATAAGCTGCTTCCAGCAGCAGATAATATTATTACAAACTCCTATAAGGCCTATTGCAAAGGTTATGATATTGGAGTTGAGACAAAGTCTGACAATACACCTGCAACGAATGCCGATCGAGAAGCCGAAAAGGCTTTGCGTTCTATGATTTTGAACCATTATCCACACCATGGTATCCAGGGAGAGGAATTTGGAGCACACAATCCGGATGCTGACTGGATATGGGTACTTGATCCACTGGATGGAACCAGGGAGTTTCTGGCAAAAGCACCAGGCAATTTTGGAATCTTGATTGGTCTATTGTATAAGGGGCAGGCTTGCTTGGGTGCTGTCAGTGATCCCGTCAATTCTAAACACTGGCTTTCTGGCATTTCAAATGCTACTGGAGATACAAACAAGTTGGAAAACAGTATTGTTGCCTGTACAAATCCCGAGGGAATGTTTGAAACTCCAACATTGCGACAGGGAATCCTATCTGTAAAGGACAAGGTACAAGAAATCAAAACGGATCTGAATTGCCTGGGATTTGCAATGGTTGTGGATAGAACCTTCGATGCAGCAATTGAAAACAATCTGAAGGCCCATGACATAATACCCCTTCTTCCAGTTATGTTAAATGCAGGTATTTCGGTGGTAGACCTAGGTGGGAATGATTATACAAAAATGCGGTTTGATACCGATGATGCCTTTACAGGGAGATATGGTGTGGTTGCTGCCACGTCTAAATCATTGGTTGATGAAATTTTGGACTGTTTTCCAGAGGAGGTGGACTGATGTCAATTCTGAATCGTGCTCGCCCCGACATTATTGCAATGTCTGGTTATTCCTCGGCCAGAAAACTTCATGCTAAAAAAGTTGGTACAGTCTATCTGGATGCTAACGAATGCCCCTATGAACCATTGGTAGGGGTTGATGGATATTCCCGATATCCGGATCAGCAACCGGAAGAGTTGGTCCAGGCATTGTGTCGACTTTACGATGTCTCATCACGCAATCTGATCGTTGCACGTGGGGCTGATGAAGTCATTGATGTTTTGATCAGGACTTTCTGCATTTCATATGTCGATAACATTATCGTTTGTCCTCCAACCTTTGCCATGTACGAACACTCGGCAAAACTACATGGAGTTGAAACCAGAAAGGTGGGGCTGGCTGAAGAGTTCAAGGTGGAAGTTAAAGGTATCATGCAGGCATCTGATGAAAATACCAAGATTGTCTTTATCTGTTCGCCCAACAATCCCACGGCCAATCTGATGGATGCCGAAGGTATTTCAGAACTTTGCCGGCAGTTTGCTAACAAGGCCCTGATTGTTGTTGATGAAACCTATATCGAATTCTCCGGTTGTGATAGTTTTGTCAACAAGTTGGAACACTTTGACAATCTGGTAGTTGTCAGAACATTGTCGAAATCCTTTGCTGGTGCTGGTTTGAGATGTGGAGCGGGTATAGCACAATCGGGTGTAATTGAATTGTTGCTGAAGATACTCCCTCCTTATCCGATTCCTGCTCCCGTGGTACAGGCTGCAGTACAAATTCTGGAACCTGGTAATCTTGAACGGTTAGCTACAAAGAGGCAGGAACTACTCGAAATCAAGAAAGAGTATATTGGCAAACTTGAGAGACTTGATGAGGTTAACGAAGTCCTTTCTTCACAAGCCAATTTTGTACTTTTAAGAGTCAAGAATGCTCAAGAATTCCTTGAGAAATGTCTCAAGGGCAAATTCATAGTGCGTGATCAGTCAAAGCAACCTGGTCTGAATAACTGCGTTCGTGTTGCAATCGGAAGCAGAGATCAAATGGATCGGTTGCTTGGTGTCCTGCAAGGTAATGTGTCTTCCAGTACTGTATCTGATCGTATTGCTAGTGTCACAAGAAAAACCAACGAAACCAGTATTTCGGTACGTATTGATCTGGACAGTACATTCCCGGTTTTGATTGATACGGGATTGCCGTTCCTTGATCACATGATCGAACAGATTGCCCGTCATGGTGGTTTTGCATTGGAACTTGAGTGTCAGGGCGATATGGCTGTCGAGGCCCATCACTCGGTCGAGGATTGTGCCATTGCCTTGGGTGATGCCTTGAAAAGGGCCCTTGGTGACAAGCGTGGTATTGGTCGGTACGGATCTTGTGAATTAATTCTTCCCATGGATGAAGCCCAGGCGCGGGTTGCCCTTGATATTGGGGGCAGGTCCTATCTTCGTTTTGAAGGCGATTTTCCCGATGCTTATGTTGGAAACAAGGATAATCCACTGCCCATAGATATGGTCGAACATGTATTTCGTTCACTGGCCGAGAACCTGCAAGCGACGATCCATATTTCCGTATCGGGTGAAAATACACACCACATGGTAGAAACCTGCTTCAAGGGTTTGGGACGTGCACTTCGCCAGGCAATCCATAGACAAGGTCAGGACCTGCCGAGTACCAAGGGGGTATTATGATAGCTGTCATCGACAGTTGCGGCTCCAACATCACATCTGTTCTGTTTGCCCTGCAAAGGCT
>WTGT01000179.1 GCA_011523445.1 Paracoccaceae bacterium | reverse complement strand
ACACAACCTGGACCGAAAAATGATTTTTCCCTGTTGACAGTTCGGTCGATAAATTGGTCAATGATGACAAAATCACCAGGTTCCATTTCTTCACGAAAAGAACCGCACGCCGAAATGGAAATAATGTCAGTCACTCCCAGTTGCTTCAAGGCATCAATATTCGACCGATAGGGAACAGTTGTAGGTGAATGAACATGTCCTCTGCCATGACGGGGCAGGAATTTAAATTCGATGCCGTTGATTTCACCAGTCAGAATCTCATCCGAAGGAGGTCCCCATGGAGTATCAATTTCAACCCATTCCTGATTTTCCAGAATATCAATTTCGTAAAGACCGGATCCACCAATAACACCTATGACTGGTCTATTCATAATGACACCTTTTTTCGAATGTTTTGCTTTTGATACCACAACAGGATTTAAGGCATCTCAATTAAATTATTTTGCCATAAAATCCATACTCTTTTTTCATATTGGAACACAAGCCATAGAATTTTGATTTGCTTTTGATACACAGGGAATAAAAATTAATGGGTCGTAGTCCTTTTAGATAAAAACGAATAGTGACGGTAAGTGAAATACCGCTTGCAGAAGAGGATCCGGAACATAAAATTTTGGCCGAATGCCTCCGGTCGCAGGTTGGAGAACCTCGCATCCAGCCCTGTCTCAGTAGGGTGTGCCGTCCTTGCGGGTGAAATGCCACTTGCCGTCTTTGCCCATGACGGCCCGCAGATCGTCCTGCGGATAGGTTCCCTCGTCCCCTTTTGACCGGTCGCCAATTTCGAGAATCACGAGGTCACAGTCGCTGCAGTTGAGAATGTGGTGTGCCTCGCCCCCTGCTGGAAATCCGGCGCACATTCCAGGCGAAAGCCGTGTCTCACCAGAGGGTGTCGCCAGCACAGCTTCGCCCTTTAACACATAGACGAGCTCGTCCTGCTTGCTGTGTGTGTGCATCAACGCGGACTCGCCACCCGGCGCGATCGTCGTCAAGTTCACGCCAAAGTTTTCAAGGCCAAAGTAATCGCCCAGCTTTCGCTTCTTTCGCCGAGTCATGCGATTGGCAAAGGGTTCCGGGTAGTTCGAAGGCTTCGTCCGGGGCGGCACGTCTGCAGCCACAACTGCAACAGGCGTCTTGTTGTTGGTCATCGATTGTCTCCTGGCTCAAGTTTCAGAACGGGAATGGGGCTGGTAATTGATGTCTCGTACTTTATGTAGTGATATTCGGAAGCGGTGCAACGAGAAGGAGCGTGCCTACCAAACAGAGTGTTATTTCAAGGTCCACCGCAATGACCAAAATGTTACGCCGCAAAACAGCATTGGGGAGCGCTTGACAATTTCCACGCCGTTTGCTGCCCATTTCTAAATGAAGGTAGGTGTTATTTTATCGGTGCCACCGATAATAAATGGCCGAACAGACCCCCTATAACAAGAAAGCCCAAGTCCAATCAGCCAAAATACTTCGTGAGCATACACAAATAATACGTGACAAATCCGCAGGGGCTTTCAATATTGGACCACGAAATTAATTTTGATCAGGAATTATATATTGATGATTAATTTTGAGAATTGGAATTTATTTTTTCTTCTGTTTGTATTGAGTGGATTAGGATTTTGAGGTTTGAAATAGAAAAACCAGAAGATAGTACCGAGATTGAAGTCTTGCTTGATAATGCCTTTGGTTTGGGCCGTACCAATCTTTCATCATACCAGTTGAGGATTGGAAACCAGCCTATCGAAGAATTATCGATGGTTGCCAAAGAAGAAAACGGTTCGATAGTAGGATCAATTAGATTCTGGCCAGTCAGGGTTGGACAAAATGAATTTAAGGTATTGCTATTGGGACCAATAGCTGTCCATCATACGCATCAGGGAGAAGGTATTGGTTCATACCTTATCAGTGCTGGAGTATCCAAAGCCAGAGAATTGGATTGGGAAGCAATACTGCTTGTTGGAGACGAACCGTATTATTCCAAATTCGGCTTTTCGGTAATAAAAACCGTTGAGTTTCCACCTCCGACCGATCCAAACAGGATATTGTGTCTTGAGTTGACTGAAGGTACAAGGGAGTTGCTTAAAGGGAGGGTCAGAATACCATCCGCAAAGGATTGTTAATCAATCGATCATCATGTAACCGAACTTTCACACCTGACCATAACCTGCTTAATACCTTCCGTGAAGGTGGTTTTTCCTTCACTTCTTGCAGTGTTAATCAAGCCTTTGATTTCTTCCAAATCCACCTGCCTGAGGTAATGCTTTACCCGACCCAGGCTGGCAGATCTGATTGAGAAGGTTTCAACACCCATAGCGGCAAGGCAAATAGCAATTTCAGGGTTCCCTGCATCTTCACCACAATAACTGACTTTGGTTTTGTTCTCCTTACAGCGGTTGCAAATATACTCTATGAAGTGAAGGTAACTCAAATACAAGGCATGGTATCGACTGCGAACCTTTTCATTTTGTCTGTCGGCAGCAAAGAAAAACTGCTTCAGGTCATTTCCACCGATGGAAATGAAATCGGTTGATTTATAAAAATCATCCGGTGCAAACGCAAGAGAAGGTGTTTCCAGCATAGCGCCGATTTCCAGGCTCTCGGGAATTACCTTACCCATTTTTTTGAATCTCTCTAACTGAATCAAACAGATTTTCTTGGCTTGGGTAAATTCATCATAACTTGAAACCATGGGAAACATTATGCTTAAAGGCCGTCCCTTTGCACCATTATACAATGCTTGACATTGCATGCGTAAAAATCCGGGTTTATCAAGTGAAATTCTGATGGCTCGCCAACCCATTGCCGGGTTGGGCTCCTCTTCCCTCTTCATGTAGGGAACCATCTTGTCCGAACCGATGTCAACCGTTCGAAAAATGACCCTTTTACCTCCAGCTGAGTCCAGTACCTGGGAGTATTGTTTGGCCAAATCTTCCCTAGTGGGGATATTACTAGAGTTTAAGAATCTCAATTCAGTCCTGAATAATCCAACTCCTTCTGCACCAGAACGTTCTAGATTCGGAAGCTCGGCCATCAATCCAGCATTGATATAAAGTCCGATATTTTTACCATCCTTGGTAAGAGCAGGCAGATTCCGAATTTTGGCATAAGTTGCCTTGACAGATTCAGCCATTTCAATCCTGTTATGGATTGCCGAAGCCACGAATTCATCAGGCCTCAAGTGAACAGATTGATTTTCACTATCAATGAAAATGACATCGTCATTCAATGCTTCGGTTGTTATGCCCTTGACATGAATGATCAGTGGAATGGCCATGGCCCTCGCGATAATGGTCGCATGTGAACCAACCGAACCTTCTTCCAGTACTATTCCCTTCAGATTTTTACCGTATTCGAGAAGTTCCCCAGGACCTATGTTTCTGGCAATCAGGATAGGGTTCTCCGGCATGTCGTCTTTGATGTTTCTTCCCTGACCGGTAAGAATCCTGAGGAGGCGATTAAAGAGGTCATCTAGATCATGAAACCGATCCCTGAGATAAGGGTCAGGTGATTTTTCCATGCGGGCTCTGGCTTCCGATTGTTCTTTTTCAACCGCAGCCTCGGCCGACAAACCAGTGGCAATATTACCTTCCATTCTGGTCAACCATCCGGATGAATTTGCGAACATCCTGTAGGTTTCAAGAATTTCCCTTTGTTCAATGGAAAGGGTATGTTGCATTTGTGATTCCAGTAGGTAATCGACGGTACCCCGAAGTTCTGCGATCGCATTTTTCAGTCGAGTCAATTCCTTTTCTGGATTGGCTGATACAGGATTTGTGATAACAACCCTGGGCTCATGCAAAAGCACTCGTCCTTCAGCAAAACCATCGTGCGCAACCAGTCCATTGTATGTTACCGGTTGGGTATGAAGGGCAGAAAGCGCCTTTCCCTCACCAGTGATTATGCCTGTTTCCCTCATTTCCGCCAAAACCGTGGCAACTACAGCCAGGGTATTGACCTCACTGTTGAGGAAACTTCTGGATTCTTTGGTTTGTACAACCAGAACACCAAGCATTTGACCTAATCTTTGGATGGGCACACCCAAAAACGAGGAGAATCGTTCCTCCCCGGTTTCTGCCATGTAACGGAATCCCTTTTCTGATGGGGCATCAGCGGAATTTACCGGTTCGGACAGTCTTGAGACCTTACCTACCAGACCCTCATTAACCCTTAAACGGGTAACATGAACGGCTTCAGGATTCAGACCCTTGGTAGCACAGAGTTCGAGGGTTTTGGGATCTCTGTGGAGGTATATTGAGCATACATCCACACCCATGGAATGGGCTACGATTTCAGTAATCTGGTTTAATCGTTCCTGACCGTCTCCCTGACTGGCTAGAGTGTCGTTTAGCCTGAGCAGCAATTCCTGGGAAGATATTTCTAACGCCTGTTCGTTCATTGTTCCGATGATATTCTATTGGTGTGAAGTTCGAACTTATCATGAAGGGCCTGAACGGCCAGTTCCATGTATTTTCGTTCCACCAGTACTGATATTTTTATCTCGGAAGTCGAAATGATCTGTATATTGATTCCTTCATCGGCCAAAATGGAGAACATTTTGGCTGCAACGCCTGATTGGGAACGCATACCTATTCCGACGACAGAAATTTTGCAAACTTCCAGATCCTGTAATATCTCATGAAAATTTACCAGATTTTTTTCCTTGGCTTCCAATAAGGCTTTTTCAGCTAGGGCTGATTGTTCCAAGGGACAGGAAAAAGTAATATCCGTTCGACCACTTTCAGAGATATTCTGGACAATCATGTCTACGATTATACCATGATCAGATAGGGCACCGAATATTGTAGCAGCTATACCTGGGCGGTCGGCAACTGATATTATTGATATTTTTGCTTCATCCCGTGAATGAGCAATTCCTGAAATTGTTCTGTTTTCCATTTTCTCGTCCTCACTACAGACCAAGGTGCCTGGCTTCCCCGTAAAACTGGATCGTACATAAACCGGTACCTGATGTGCCATTGCCATTTGAACCGATCTGGTTTGCAAGACCTTGGCCCCTAGAGATGCAAGTTCCAGCATTTCATCGTAGGAAATTCTGTTCAGTTTTCTCGCTTTGAATACAATTCTGGGATCAGCAGTATAAACCCCATCGACATCCGTGAATATATCACATCGCTCACAGTCAAATTTGGCAGCAAAAGCAACAGCCGTTAGGTCAGAACCACCACGACCCAAAGTCGTAATTCGGTTTTCTTCACTAATTCCTTGGAATCCGGCCACCACCGCAACTTTGAGCCCTTCGTCAAACTTGGCTTTCACGTTTTGCGTACAAATATCCATGATTCGGGCTGAACTATGTGTGGACGAGGTTGTGATCGGTACTTGCCAACCTTGCCAACTACGAGCTGGAATATCCATGTCCTGTAAAATCAAGGCTAGGATTCCCGAGGTTACATTTTCGCCGGAAGAAACGACAGCATCGTATTCCCGGGCATCAAAAAATGAGGAAACAGAGTTGACAGTTTCCACCAATTTGTTGGTTTCTCCAGCCATCGCAGACACAATAACGATTACCTCATTGCCCTTGTCAACTTCCTCCTTGATGTAGGAAGCCGCTATACGCATACGTTCAAGATCTGCAACGGAGGTACCACCAAATTTCATTACAATTTTGGCCATGACCTATCCCCAGAATTTTAGCCAATGGGCAAACACGTTTCGATCCGCTGGATTTATATTCAATGTCATTTTATCAAAAATTTGTCTGGTAATTGTACTTAAATAAAAAAGGTAGATGAAAGGGTAAGTAAAATAATACCAAACAACTTGGTTGTTCGGAAAATTCTGAAAAGTTTAATTGGTGTTGGATATAGAAGGCCACGGAAGTGGCATTACGGGAATACCTTCCTCCACAAGTTCCTTGGCTTCTTTGATAGAAGCTTCCCCGTGAATTGACCGTTTCTTAGTTTCGCTCTGAAACATCATTCGTGCTTGCTCAACAAAATCCTTACCCACATACTCGGAATTCTTTTCCACTTCCTGTTTAAGGTTTTGAAGGGCTTCCTCATATTTTGAAAGAGGTTTTTGAAGGTCGATTTTCTTGTCATTTTCTTGTGGCTTGCTTTCTTTTTTGGAAGGATTCAGCTTGGCAACAATATTGGGAGACATGATATTTTTACCGACCTGTGTCGAGTTGCACATCGGGCATGTCAGCAACCCCTTGGAATACAATGTATCGAAAGCGTTGTTGGATTCGAACCAGCTTTCAAAAATGTGGCTATTCTCACAGGACAATGAAAACTTAATCATTTAATTATCCTCTCCAAACAATTCAGACCTTTAAATGAGATACAATTCCGGTAATATCCAATAACAGGTTCAGTTTATCAATCAATTCAGGAAACTAGCAAGGAAATAGTAACATATTGAAATTTTTTCAACTGAAGTAGCCTCACGGTAACAAAATCGGTGTTGATAATTATGATACCAAAATAAGAAGTAAAATTCTTCGAATATGCTCACTTTGGAAGAATTATTAAATATTTTTGCAACTTTCCTCTCCTCCTGAATCAATGGGTGGGTTTTTACTGATGAGTATCTGGGGATCATTGAGACATGACAATGGAGTTTTTCCACCTTCCGCAAAGCCGGATGAAAAGGCAGAATCCGAGGCAACATTATCCTGTATTCAATCTAGAGATTGACCGTCTGTCTGTTAGTGGCCTGAGTTGCCCTATGTTAATCAAAAATAGGGTAATGAATTTTTTTTGAAAAATAACATTAGGTAATGCTTGAATTGGTATCTGGTTTTTTGTATACCAGAGAAAAATCAACTATTGGATAGCCTTATCATGGATGCTTCGATCAACTTGGAACCATTGCGACAAACGTTCACCTTGAAAGAACGTATTTATCAGGTGTTGCGGGAAGCCATTCTTGAGATGGATGTATACAGCAAGAATACAGATTTGCGGCTGGATGAGAGGAAAATTGCCCAGCAGCTTGGAATATCCAGAACTCCGGTCAGGGAAGCTCTTGTTCGGCTGGAAAATGAGAACCTTATCGAAATCAAATCCCGTATTGGTGTCTTTATCAAAAAACGAAGCATTGATGAGGTGGCAGAGTTGGTCGTGGTATGGGCTGCGATTGAAAGCATGGCTGCAAGATTGGCTTGCGGACAAGTTAGTCAGGAAGAAGTGGAAGAACTTGAGTTGATTGGCGTGAAGGATACATCTGAAAATCAGGATGTTTATTCCGAAGCCAACATAATGTTTCACAGAAAAATTCTGGAATTGTCGAAATGCAATATGCTCAAGAAAATCGGTGAGGATATTTTTGCCCAGATTGAGCCTGCCCGAAGACATGCGATGCGGGATCCAACCCGAACGGAACAATCCATTTCCGATCATGCTGAAATTGTAAATGCAATCCAGTCAAACCAACCGGAGAAGGCCGCCAATCTGGTTAGGGAACATACCTTGCGGTTGGAAAAATATATCAGAAAGACCTGGAAGAATTTAGATACCTGAAATTGAAAGAAGAAAGCAGAAATGAATACAAATTCCAAAACAGCACACGATACATTAGCAAAAAAAAGCACTGATGCGGATATAGTATCAGGAGGTCATTTGGTTGCCAAAGCCCTCCGTAATGAGGGAGTTGATACCATTTTTACTCTATGTGGAGGCCATATCATTGATATTTATGATGGTTGTATTGATGAAGGTATCAAAATTGTGGATGTTAGGCATGAGCAGACAGCAGCTCATGCAGCTGATGGCTATGCCCGGCAAACTGGTAAATTGGGGTGCGTGGTAACGACCGCTGGACCAGGTTGTACAAATGCCGTAACGGGAGTTGCAACTGCCTTCAGGTCTGAAAGCCCAATTCTGCATATTGGTGGGCAGTCATCCCTGACCCAGCATAAAATGGGTTCATTACAGGATTTGCCTCATGTGGACATGATGACTCCCATTACCAAATTTGCCTCGGGTGTGTTTTCCACCGAACGCATTGCCGACATGATTTCCATGGCAGCAAGAGAATGCTTTACAGGTGCTTATGGTCCAAGTTATCTGGAAATTCCCAGAGATATACTTGATGCCGAAATCCCCTTGAGTCAGGCCAGAATACCAGAACCGGGAAGTTATCGCGCCTCAGTCAGATCAATTGGTGATCCGGATGATATTGAAAGAATGGCTGATATTCTGGTCAATGCCGAAAGGCCGGCAGTATTGTTTGGACAACAGGTATGGGCTTCCAATTCCCACCAGGAGTGCATTGATTTCGTCAAGGCTCTTGAAATTCCGGCCTATATGAATGGGGCAGCCCGAGGGATGATGAAACAAAGTGATTCCCATTGCTTTGACAGAACGAGATCAGATGCCTTCAAGGGTGCAGATGTCATACTGATTGTCGGCACACCATTTGATTTTCGTATGGGGTATGGCAAAAGAATTACTGCCCCCACACTTCTTCAAATTGATCTTGATTACCGAACCGTTGGCAAAAACAGGGACATATCCTTGGGAATAGAGGGGCATCCGGGTGCCATTCTTTCGGCAGTTGCAAATGCCGCATCGGGACGAATGAAAGCGAGTATAAAACAGCAACGAAAGCAATGGTTGGAGAGCCTGAGGGAAATTGAAAAGACCAAATTGGAAAGGCTCATGCCCTTGTTTCTTTCGGATCAATCCCCGATCCATCCCTACAGGCTTGCTTGGGAAATCAACGAGTTTCTTGACGAGAATTCCATCTATATAGGAGATGGAGGAGATGTGGTTACCATCTCGGCCCAGGCCGTCAGACCCCGAAACCCTGGACAATGGATGGATCCTGGTGCATTGGGATCCTTGGGTGTTGGAACAGGATTTTCGATGGCTGCAAAGCTGGCACATCCGGAAAAGGAAGTGGTTTGCCTGTATGGAGATGGATCCTTTGGAATGACCTCATTTGACATGGAAACCTCTCAGAGATTTGGAGCTCCTTATTTGGCGATTGTCGGAAACAACTCGGCCATGAACCAAATCAGATACGGTCAGATAACCAAGTATGGTCAAAACAGGGGTGATATAGGAAACAAGCTCGGGGATGTACCATTTGGTAAATTTGGTGAAATGATAGGGGGGTATGGTGAAGAGGTGAGAGAAGCCTCGGAACTTCAACCAGCCTTGCGAAGAGCCAGGGAAGCCATTCACAAAACTGGAAAATGTGCAGTGGTGAATGTTTGGATAGATCCCAACGAATACGCCCCGGGTACGAAAGCACAGACAATGTACAAATAATTACAGTTGGATTTGTCGAGGAGATAACAATTTATGAAAGCGCTTGAGGGAATTAAGATACTGGATTTTACCCATGTACAGTCGGGACCAACGTGCACCCAGCTACTTGCTTGGTTTGGAGCAGATGTAATCAAGGTGGAACGGCCGGGAGTGGGTGATGCCACCAGAAAACAATTGGTTGATGTTCCAGGAGCAGATAGCCTGTATTTTACCATGTTGAACCACAACAAGCGTTCCATAACCTTGAATACCAAGAACGAGGTTGGCAAAGAAGTTTTGACGAGGTTGATCAAGGAATGCGATGTTCTAGTTGAAAATTTTGCACCTGGTGCTTTGGATCGAATGGGTTTTGGCTGGGAAACCATCCAGCAATTGAATCCCAAAATGATCATGGCTTCGGTTAAAGGATTTGGACCGGGCAAGTTCGAGGACTGCAAGGTTTACGAAAATGTTGCCCAATGTGCCGGAGGTTCTGCTTCGACAACGGGATTTAATGATGGAGTACCATTGGTGACAGGTGCACAAATCGGGGATTCCGGTACTGGCCTTCATCTGGCACTTGGAATTTGTGTTGCCCTGATCCAAAGGCAAACAACCGGAAAGGGTCAGAAGATACTTGCTCCAATGCAGGATGGGGTACTAAACCTTTGTCGTGTAAAATTACGGGACCAGCAGAGGTTGGGCAAGGGCCCCTTGACAGAATATTCCCAACATGGGAAAGGAATTCCATTTGGCGATTCAACCCCTCGTGCCGGAAATGACTCTGGAGGTGGACAGCCAGGAAGAATACTTAAATGCAAGGGATGGGAAAATGATCCCAATGCCTATACCTACTTTATTACCCAAGCCGCTGTCTGGCCCAGGATATGTGATCTCATTGGGAAACCCGAATGGAAGGAAGATCCCGAATTTGCCACTCCTCCTGCAAGACTGCCCAAACTGGATCTTATTTTCGATACGATCGAACAATGGACAATTACCAAGACAAAGTTTGAGGTCATGGACGAATGTAACCCGCTTGATATTCCTGTCGGTCCGATTCTTTCGATGAAAGAACTAGCTGAAGATGAGGGATTGAAGGAAACCGGAACAATAGTCGAAGTTGATCATCCAGAAAGAGGAAAATACTTGACAGTTGGATGCCCCATCAAGCTATCTGACAGTCCTGTCGAGGTGGTACGTTCCCCCTTGCTGGGTGAGCATACCAATGAAATATTAACCGAGGTGTTGGGTTATATAGGTGACGAGTTAAATCGGATTCACGAATCTGGAGCGGTCGGATAATAAAAGTTAGGGAATTTCATAGTGAAAACATTGGGACAGATTTAATGAAATTAATTGTAATGGGGCAACAGGCTTTTGGGAAAGCCGCCTTGGAAAAAATACTGACAGATGGAGTCGATGAAGTTGTCGCAGTTTATTGTGCTCCCGATAAACCCAATCGCCCCATAGATCCTTTGAAAGAAATGGCCTTGGAAAAAGGGATTGCAGTTTATCAACCCGCAAATTACAGGGATGCCGATACCCTGGATCAAATGAGAAGCTTGAACGCCGACTTGATGATTATGGCATATGTAACCCTGTTTGTTCCCGAGCAGGCAAGAGATATTCCGGAAATGGGTTCGATATGTTTTCATCCCTCGCTTCTCCCCTTGCATAGAGGACCAAGTTCAATCAATTGGCCGATAATCTGGGGTTCTGAAAAAACCGGATTTTCCTGGTTCTACCCCACCGATGGATTAGATGAGGGAGATATTCTCTTGCAATGGGAGTGTCCCATTGGTCCGGATGATACTTTGGGAGATGTTTATTTCAAAAAGATTTTCCCCGCAGCAATAGATTCCGTCTCAAATGTTTGCAACCTTTTCCGAGGGGGAAACCCTCCAAGGAGCACCCAGGATGAATCCAAGGCAACCTACGAATCTTGGTGTACTAAAAAGGATGCGGAAATTGATTGGAATGAATCCGTACAAATTGTTTATAATTTGATTAGGGGGACCAATCCCCAACCAGGAGCTTGGACAACCAGGGATGGCGAGGCATTGAAAATTTATGATGCTGAATTGATCGGAAATGCTAAAGGTGAAATTGGAGAAATTGTAGAAATCAACAATAATGGTTTTATCGTCATGGCCAACGGTGGTGCTATTCTGATCAAGCGGGTGCGCCCTGATGGCAGCGGGAAGATATCAGCAGGAGATTGGTTGAAGGATTCCGGTGTGACGGTAGGTACCATTTTAGGAAATTAACAGGGAAAGATATATGAATACAGATATAGATATTGCACGACAGGCCAATAAAAAGCCAATTCAGGAAATAGGTGCAAAACTTGGAATTCCATCGGAAAGTTTGATTCCATTCGGGCATGATAAAGCCAAGGTATCAGCCGGTTACCTTGATACAATCAAGAATAACAAGGATGGTAAACTCATTTTGGTTACCGCAATCAATCCCACACCCGCAGGTGAAGGTAAAACCACCACAACCGTTGGATTGGGAGATGGCCTGAATAAAATTGGCAAAAAGGCAGCAATATGTATTCGTGAAGCTTCACTCGGACCATGTTTCGGCATGAAAGGGGGTGCTGCTGGCGGTGGGTATGCCCAGGTTGTTCCCATGGAGGACATGAATCTCCACTTTACGGGTGATTTCCATGCTATTACATCTGCCCACAATCTCCTTTCGGCAATGATCGACAACCATATTTACTGGGGTAACAAGGAAGGAATTGATATCCGAAGAGTAGCCTGGAGAAGGGTACTTGATATGAATGATCGGGCCCTCAGGCAGATAACCTGCAGTTTGGGAGGGGTTGCCAACGGATTTCCTAGGGAAGCGGGCTTCGATATTACCGTTGCTTCCGAAGTTATGGCGGTTCTTTGTCTGGCTACAAGTCTGGAAGATTTACAGGACAGATTGGGTCGGATGATTGTTGCTTACCGGCGAGACCGTTCACCCGTATATTGTCGGGATATCAAGGCCGACGGAGCCATGACAGTACTTTTGCAACAGGCTGTACAACCAAATCTGGTACAGACCCTGGAAAACAATCCTGCCTTTGTACATGGTGGGCCATTTGCCAACATAGCCCATGGCTGTAATTCTGTTATCGCAACCACATCGGCATTGAAAATCGCTGATTATGTTGTGACTGAAGCTGGCTTTGGGGCAGACCTTGGGGCTGAAAAATTCATGGATATCAAATGTCGGCAGGCTGGATTGTCCCCTGAGGCAGTGGTTATTGTTGCAACCATCAGGGCGCTGAAAATGAATGGGGGAGTGGCGAAGAACGATTTGGGCCCGGAAAATGTTGATGCTGTCAGAAAGGGATGTGCAAATCTGGGAAGGCATATTGAAAATATGCGTAAATTTGGGGTTCCTGCCGTCGTGGCCATTAACCATTTTGTAACCGATACTGATGCCGAGGTAAATGTCGTCAAGGACTATGTGGCGTCGATGGGATCGGAAGCTGTGCTTTGTCAGCATTGGGCGAAGGGTTCGGAAGGTACAACCGACTTGGCAGAAAAGGTAGTGGAAATCATCGAGGGAGGTAAGGCTGCCTACAAACCGCTCTATCCTGACGAGATGGGTCTTTTGGAAAAAATTGACACAATCGCCAAGGAAATTTATCGGGCTGATGGGGTTTCGGCTGGCAAGAAGATTGTTGATCAGTTAAATCAATGGGAGGAAGCTGGATACGGCAATCTCCCGATCTGCATGGCTAAAACCCAATACAGCTTTACCACCGATCCAAATGAAAGGGGTGCTCCAACAGGTCATATAATTCCTATCAGGGAAGTCAGACTTTCAGCAGGTGCCGGATTTATCGTGGCAATATGTGGAGAAATCATGACTATGCCCGGTTTGCCAAGCGTACCAGCTGCGGAAGCTATTCACGTTGATGATGCGGGACAGGTCCAGGGACTGTTTTAGGATATACCAGAAACAAAGTAAAATTAGAGGATTTTGTATCGGTAAATATTTTCAGAGATATTATCTAAGTCGATTGAGACAGAGGTAATTCATGAATTGTGGGAATAAATGTTTTGTACAGTTATTTCCGTAAATATTCAGGCTCTGAAGTTCAGGGACTGATTGAACCGCGGTGAGGAAAATTCTTTGTCGCATGCATAGAGGAGAAAAACAATGTTGTTTGTTAGAAAACTTACTTTGGGATTGATTGCCCTTTTGGCTTCCTTGGCTGTAAGTGCTGCCCATGCCCAATTTGAACCTACCAAGCCGATTGATTTTGTTATCATGGCCGGTAAAGGCGGTGGAGCCGACAAAATGGCCCGTCTGATGCAGTCGATTGTTGAAAAGGAAGAGCTGGCATCAAGACCACTTGTACCAGTGAATAAATCAGGTGGCTCCGGTGCCGAGGCATTGGTTGCCCTGAATTCAGCCACTGATCCGGATCATACCATCATGGTTACCCTGAATTCATTTTTCACAACACCACTTCGTCAGCCAGGTCTCGGAATTGATATCATG
>WTGT01000241.1 GCA_011523445.1 Paracoccaceae bacterium | reverse complement strand
TTATGATGACGTGGCTTTTAATTTGGAGCAGGGTGCAAGATCAAGAAAGCTCTTTGCTGCGGTGGTTTTAGCAGCACTGGATGATGCCATATCCGATAATTTGCGTTTTGGTAATGGACCAGAAATCATCGCCAGATGGGCCAGATCGAAGGATGGCAGGGAAATTCTGACTTGTGCAGGAATCAATCCCAGTGAACGTGTTGTAAGGGGATTGATGAATTTTGTATCAAGAGGCGTCAGAACAAGCGTTGCCTTATCTAGGGATGAGGCCGAGAAAAACAATCCACGAGCCAAAGCTGCATAAAACTGGTACCCATAACTACTAATTCAGGTAGTTTAGTTATACCAAAACAATTATTCGTTTGTTGATTTCAGCTATTTTGGTGTGCTGGAAAACAGAGAAAAATTGGGATTTATCCACGTCCCTAATTTGATCTTAATAGTCGCATTCTGCCATAGCGGCTGGGGAGGATAATTTTTTGCAACTGGTAATAGTTCGCCTCTCTGGGCGAAGGTTCGTAATAGAGTTCGAACTTGAAGGACGGTTCTGACATTTCATCTTCGGAATAACCCGATTTTCTTACGTATTCAGAGTTGCATTTGTATTTTCCCGAATGAAGGCGTACCGGATTGTCAATAATTACTTCAGCAACCTTTTGTTCATCGGCTACAGCATAGGAAAACCCACACAACTCCTCTTCAAGCGTATCTCGCATGACAACAAAAAAACTTGAAAGATAATCAATACCAGAATCAGTTTGCCTTGTACCTTCATCCTGGTTTACATTACCGTCTTTGAAGGTCAGAATTTTCGTGGTTGTAACTCCATCTCTCGTACTTTCGAGACGATAGTTTGTTGGGATGACATTTTTTCCCTCAATTCTCCCCCTGATTCTGGCTTTGAATTTCATTTTGCCAAAAAAGTTGCCAACACCTGTCGAACCAACCAGCGAAGTAGCTGCATAAAGATCGCCTTTCGTTCTTGAGGCTAAAATCATATAACCGATCCTGAACCCGAGTAAGCTGATGAAGTATTCTGCCCTTTCTTCTCGGATTTCATCGGCTCTAGTGATTGTTGCGCTAAGCGAGACCACTATTAGAATGGATATCAATAATTTTTTCATCTGCTTTCTGACATGGAATGGAATTGGCAAGATATATATTATGATAAGGATTTAGGAAAATGTGGCTGGTCTAAATCATACCATAACATATAATATTATGCTGAGAAAGGATTACTATGGAATTTGATATCGACCAAATAGTTCAACAAATCAAAGGTAATGATAGAAGAGCTTTTGCACGAGCAATTACTTTGGTCGAAAGCAGTAATCTGGACCATCAGCAACTATCCCTGCAATTATTTCAAAAGCTAAAGTGCGTTAGCCATAACCAGGCGATACGACTTGGGATCACAGGTACTCCCGGTGTTGGCAAATCAACTTTTATCGATAAGTTGGGTTTGGAACTTGTAAACAGAGGGTTGAAGTTGGCCGTTTTGGCGGTCGATCCCTCTTCGCAAATTACCGGTGGATCAATATTAGGGGACAAAACGCGGATGGCAGAATTGTCAAAACACAAATCTGCATTCATTCGTCCGCTTTCCACCGGACCATTCAACAGTGGGGGTGTATCACGAAGAACACCTGAGGTGGTACATCTATGCGAACTTGCCGGTTTTGATGTTGTCATTATTGAAACCACTGGTGTCGGACAAACGGATTATCAGGTGTCACTAATGTCAGATATTTTTGCACTTTTGATTTCACCCGGGGGAGGAGATGAGTTGCAGGGAATAAAAAGGGGTATTCTTGAAAAAGTAGATATGGTGTTGATAAACAAGGCTGATGGCGACCTTTTGCCTCTGGCAAGACAAACCAAATCGGAATACCAGTCGGCCTTGCATTTATTCCGCCAAAGAAACCATGATCCCAAGGGGTACCCCAAAGTCAATTTGTTGTCAGCAATTTCAGGGTCAGGTATTGAAAACAGTTGGCAAGATATTATTAATCTATGCAACTGGAGAAAGGATAATGGAGCTTGGGATTCCATTCGTCGCGATCAGGATGTTGAAAGGTTTCAATTCGAAATTAGACAAGAAGTTCTGGGGTTGCTAACCGCCAATCATTCAGTAGAGAATTTTGTATCAGAGTTAAAGAGAGAGGTAATTCAAGGGGAAAAACTTCCTATACAGGCAGCATTGATGGTCAGTGAATATTTGAAGAAAAATCTGACTTGACCGATAATTGATGCCCGGGATGAGAACCTTGAAATTATATTTCACAAGGAAAGTAGGTCGATTATGTCTAGGGTATGTGAGTTAACAGGCAAGAAAGTTATGGTTGGCAATAATGTAAGCCATGCCAACAATAAAACGAAAAGAAGGTTCTATCCCAACCTTAATGCCGTGAGCCTAACGTCTGATGGATTGGACCGTACCTTCAAATTCAAGGTTTCAGCAGCAGCCTTGAGAAGTGTGGATCACAAGGGCGGACTTGATAAATTTCTGGCCAAGGCCAAGGATGAAACCCTTTCACCAAAGGCACTGAAAATAAAAAAAGACCTGGAAAAACTGAAAAAACAAAACGAAGAATCAAAGGTTGAGGTTGAAGCTTCATAACCTCCTCTGCTTATCAAGGCTATTTGAGAAGGAAAGGTTTTCCAAATATTCAATGGGTTAGTAGGTTAACTCCCAATTCAAGGCTTTCTCAGGTAACTATGGTTTTACCCAAAGTTGATATTCGGTTATATATTAAACACTGACATTTATCCCGATTATAAAGGGTGAACTCCAAATTGACCACACCCCCTGACAATTCACAGATTAGAAATTTTTCCATCGTTGCTCATATTGATCACGGCAAAAGTACCCTTGCCGACAGATTGATGGAGTTCACCAGAACGGTGAGCAAGCGAGACCTGAAAGAACAAATGCTTGATTCCATGGATATTGAGAGGGAACGAGGAATCACCATCAAGGCCAATACGGTACGCTTGGAGTACAAGGCCAAAGACCAGAAAAGCTACATATTGAACCTGATCGATACACCGGGTCATGTGGATTTTTCCTATGAAGTATCGCGTTCCATGAAATCCGTGGAAGGTTCGCTTCTTGTAGTTGATGCCTCCCAGGGGGTAGAAGCCCAGACCCTGGCCAATGTGTATCAGGCCCTGGATGCCGACCATGAAATTGTCCCGGTTTTGAATAAAATCGACTTACCTGCTGCAGATTCTGACAGGGTCCGACAGCAAATCGAGGAAGTCATTGGCATTGATGCTGACGGAGCAATTGAAATCTCTGCCAAGACTGGCAAAGGAGTCATGGATGTGCTGGAAGCCATTGTACATCAACTCCCTCCCCCGGAAGGAGATTTGAATGCTCCCCTCAAAGCCCTTTTGGTTGATAGCTGGTATAACCCCTTTCTCGGGGTCGTGGTGCTGGTGAGAATATTCGATGGATGTCTTGCCAAGGGTGACAGAATCAAGATGATCTCTTCGGAAGCGACTTATCAGGTTGATCGAATCGGAGTATTCAAGCCGGAAATGGAGGATACATCGCAATTGAATTCAGGTGAAATCGGATATTTTACCGCCTCCATCAAGAGGGTAAGCGATACCATTGTCGGAGATACCATTACCCACCAGAAACAACCTTGTAAGGAAGCGATCGAGGGTATGAAACCTTCCCAACCTGTCGTTTACTGTGGACTGTATCCTATGGAAGCTGGGGAATTCAATACCCTGAAGGATGCCATTGAAAAGATTTCATTGAATGATTCTTCCTTTACCAGCGAAACCGAGGCTTCAACAGCCCTTGGTTTTGGCTTTCGATGTGGCTTTCTGGGGTTGCTTCATCTGGAGGTAATAAGGGAAAGACTGGAACGGGAATATTCACTAGACCTTATTGTAACCGCACCATCTGTTATTTATCATGTCTACCTGAAGAAAGGCGGCATGATTGAAATCTACAACCCCGTGGATTTGCCGGATCCAACCGATATTGATCGAATCGAGGAACCACGGATTATGGCTACCATTCTTACCCCAGACCAATTTGTGGGGGAGATATTAAGCCTCTGTCATGCCCGAAGGGGTATTCAACATGAACTGTCTTTCGTGGAAAAAAGGGCTATGATCAGATTTGATCTACCTTTGAATGAAGTAGTGTTTGATTTCCATGATCGTCTGAAATCTGTTTCAAGGGGGTATGCCTCCTTTGATTACACGATTTCAGGTTATTCTGCCGACAATCTGGTAAAGCTCCAGATTCTTGTAAACAGTGAACCTGTCGATGCCTTGGCCATAATGGTTCATCGAACGAACTGTGAAACAAGAGGCAGACTCATGTGTGAAAAATTGAAGGAACTCATTCCCCGACACCTCTTCAAAATCCCCATTCAGGCAGCGATCGGGGGGAAGGTCGTTGCACGGGAAACAATTGCCGCCTTGCGTAAGGATGTAACTGCCAAATGTTATGGTGGTGACATCACCAGAAAGAAGAAACTGCTTGAAAAACAAAAGGCAGGCAAGAAGAAAATGCGTCAATTTGGTCGGGTCGACATTCCACAACAGGCATTTATCAATGCCCTCAAGGTAAATACGGATTAGTGATAATTGATGGTTGGGAACCATAGGGATCATGGGAAACGAAAAGCAATTGGCAATAATCAATCCTCCAGTGATCAAAAGGTATTTCTTTACCTTACTCTCGTTGATTCTAGCCGTTTTGCTACTCTATGAGGGAGTAGCCATTTATTTTGTATCTGGAGAACGTTTGGGATTTATTCTTGTTGGATTTTTTCTTTTGGGATTGACCTACTTGTTTTATTTCAATACGGGGAAAGCTCTCATACTGTATGAGGACCGGCTTGTTTCCACGGACGGTGAGCTTCTCTTTGAATTGAAGAACATTGCTTCCATCGAAAACGGACTGTTTTCTTTCAAACCAAGTAATGGGGTACTATTTCGACTGAAGGAACCAATGCCGGTAAAATGGAGGCTGGGATTGTGGTGGCGCTTTGGCAAGCGGGTAGGTATAGGCGGTTGTACCCAAAAAAGTTCAATCAACCTAGCGGTCGAGATAATCAAATCAAATTCGAATGTAAATCTATAGCCAGCTACGATAGATGCATAACTTGCTGCCACTCTCTCGATAGCCACGAGATAGGCTGCGGTACGCAGATCAGCAACATCATTCCTGCTGTTCCAGATTTCACTTATGGCCTGATAGTCGAGATGTATCGAGTCATCTCAACCAAGACAACGGGTTATGAAAAGTCATCCAAAATTAAATTTCATGGGGGAGTTGATGGGGTTGAAAAAGAATTCCAGCCCTACAATTGAGTGCCCTGTTAAGTTAAAACGAGCAGCAAGATGAGGATCAATGGAACAGGCAACAGGTATTTTCAAGAATTCGGAAACTCATCTGGAAGACAAGACCTACTAGGCTTGCGGCAAGGGTGGTTATACGGCAGTGGTAACAATCTTGCTTTTGAGATCTATGATTAATTTCAGAAATGGAGGTGGTTCCAGATGGCAAAACACAGCCTCATAAGGAATCCTGATACTAATGTTAATTCATTTGGAATGATCAAGAATCTTAAAATTCCAAGAGAACCTCAGCTGAAATCGGTTGATGCGGATATATACCTTTTTCTGGGTTTCCACAAAAATATTTGGGGTTTTGGTTTAAAGCATATCCAGCACGAACATGGAAACGAAATACGGAACCTTGGCTTCGTTGATGATGAAGGTCGTACTCTCCTAACGGAATTTGTTGCCTCGATTGTACGTCCAGGCACCAAACTCTACTACACAGGTGAATCATGGCCTAAATGTCGCCTGCTTGTGTGGAATCAGAATGGAAGGGGGATACTCGAATTGAGGGAAAATAATAAGCAAGGCAAGCACTGGTCAATTATTACTGTCTTTCCTGAAAAAAATCCGGCAGGTCGATTTGTGGGAATAATCATTTGATACAAAAAAAGAAAACCGCACCGTACCTAGTACAGTGCGGTATCTATTTCTCGCAGTAGCAACGTCTCCTTAGCTCATTGGGGTCGGAGACCACCCGAAGTGTCCTGCGAAAGGGCTCCCTTGCCAAGCCCACCGTCCAAATGCAAAGGCCAATTGACAGGTGATACCTCCACAAAATGCTCTTTACGGTATCTTCACTATATATAATTACACTCCAGTAAGTCAAGAATAATTTCAGTAACAATGAAAAGAGCTGGCCTTTGGGTCCATTTACTTGCAATTGACAAGGGTCTTGCCCGATTACTAACAGATAGCTAGCCATTGGGCATCCTAAATCTCTTCCGAAGACATGCGGAATTCAACAGATTCTCGTTATTCTCCGGTATACTCTTTTTCTTGTGCGGCTACCAAGTTGAACTAGTTATGGACCAAACATACTCCTGTAATCTAAAAGCTTGTTACAAAAGGAATATTCTCAAAAATACAGGACAGAACCCATCTTTGGTCAAATAATGGTCTAAATTTGCTAACAACCGGCTAGAATTGCCGTATTTTATGACTTATGATTCAAGCTCTAAGGGATCAGTTGGAATATGTCTTACAGCCCCTTGGATGCATAACTTGCTGCCACTCTCTCGATAGCCACGAGATAGGCTGCGGTACGCAGATCAGCAACATCATTCCTGCTGTTCCAGATTTCACTTATGGCCTGATAGCCGAGACGCATCGAATCATCCAAACCTGACCTGACCAATTCCATCTCACCGGCTCCTTGTAAAAAGTGATCAATGAATTTCTCGGAAAACTTGACATTCAAGGTGGTGTTTTGGAACATGTCATTAAGTTCCTCGACCAATAACCTGCTGCGATATTCTTCCTGTCTTCGCTGCATTCGACCAAATCTTATGTGACTAAGGTTTTTGACCCACTCAAAATAGGACACGATGACACCACCGGCGTTGGCATACATATCGGGTATGACAACAATCCCTTTTTCAATGAGAATATCATCAGCCGGTGCCGTGATGGGCCCATTGGCAGCTTCAATAATCAGATTGGCCTTGATCCTGTTGGCGTTTTCGGAAGTGATTACTCTTTCAATGGCAGCCGGAATCAAAATATCACATTCCTCTTCTAGCAAGGTGTATCCATTTTCAATGAATTTCGCCTTCGGATAATTCTTGACCCCTCCAGTGGTTTGAATGTGCTGAAATACATCTTCAATATCCAGACCTTCCTCATTGTAAATACCACCATCTCTTTCAATCAATCCAATAATTGAGACTTCATCTTCGGTCGAGAGGAAAAGCCCGGCGTGATAACCGACATTTCCCAAGCCCTGCAGAATGGCTTTTTTACCCCTTAAACTACCCGAAAGACGGGCGCGTTTTACGTCTCCAGGATGTCTGAAAAATTCTTGCAGGGCGTACTGGACACCCCGTCCGGTTGCTTCAAGTCTACCTGCGATACCACCAGCATTAAGGGGTTTGCCTGTAACACATGCTCTGGCATTAATGTCCGTAGTATTCATCCTGCTGTATTGATCAGCAATCCAGGCCATTTCCCTTTGACTGGTTCCCATATCCGGTGCTGGAACGTTTTGGCTGGGATTAATCAGGTCACGCTTGATCAATTCATAAGCAAATCTTCGGGTAATTCGCTCCAGCTCCTCAGTTGTATATGCTTTTGGATCAATACAGAGACCTCCTTTCGAACCTCCGTAGGGAACCTCCACCATGGCACATTTGTACGTCATTAGAGAGGCCAAGGCCTCAACCTCATCCTGATTGACATGTGGGCTATATCTTATACCACCCTTGACCGGTTCCATGTGTTCCGAATGAACACTACGATATCCGGTAAAGGTTTCTATCCTGTTACCAAGCCTAACGCCAAAACGTACGGTATAGGTACTGTTGCAAACCCTGATTTTTTCCTCCAAGCCCGGAGGAAGATCCAAAAGGCTGGCAGCCTTTTCGAAACTGATTTCAACAGACCTCAGAAAAGATGGGTCGTTATTGGACATTTGCCGTCTCCCACATCACTTCGCCATATCAAACCTCAATCTAACGAAGAATTTAAAATATTTCCATTAACTCTAACCTGTTATTGCCAAGGCTTGAATAGAGTTTCAAGGTAAACTTTTTGTGAGAGATGGGAAACAAAGTTTGATTTCCCCGAAAAGTGGTACCGCCTACTGGATTCGAACCAGTGACCTCTAGAGCCACAATCTAGCGCTCTCCCTACTGAGCTAAGGCGGCATAGATGGAAAAATAATTTAAAAACCTTCTTTTTCAACAAAGCGTTTCCCCTCAAACAAGATATTTCCTATCAACCTGAGCAGGAATCGCCAAAATTGTTTTTGGCAAGGCATCTTATTTTCAAACATGTCGGTTTTATTTCGAACCCTGGAGGGCTATTCAATTTGGTGTTCCAGGAATACTAATCCCGGTCAAGGCCTAGGTTTAAATGGTAATCCGTTATTGAACCTTTTGTTCTCCCTTTGAAAATGCAATCTGTCTCCAGCATTCATTGCAAATTTTATCAACAGGGCTTTTCTCCTTGCAGCAGATAATTCCAATTTGGGCCCAAACCGGATGATTTCAGCACCGAATTCATCAGCAATGATCAAACCATTATCCTGTGGCAATATTACTTGTGGGAAATATCGGTCAACTGCAAAAAAGAAAGCATCGCAATAGGGTAGGTAATTTTTCCATTTATGATCGGACACAAAATCCGTCCTTGATGATTTGCACTCGACAATCCAAATTTGACCCTTGTTGTTTATGCCTATAACATCAACTCTTAGACCATTCGTGGGTGCAAACTCTTCCAAATAGCTAAAACCCCTGTCCTTAAGGTGCTTGCCAACACCTTTGGCTAATTTTTGTCCATGGGTGGGAATGGGTAACATAAATTAACTTTATCACTTGAGAGTAGGTCTTGTTGGTTTGAAAATTTGGATTTTGTTTATTTCCCTTGTAAAGCGAAGACAAGATAACACCATATATGTTTGGCAATATTTTTGAACCGGGTTTGTTTTGACAGGTAATATTTCAATTTTCAAAAGCGATTTACGCAAAGCGGCAAAAAGTAAGCGAAGCAGGATTTATTCTGTCAAATCGGAAAAAGACGCACAAAACCTGTTGGCAGATTATCTTCTTCGAAAGGCAAATGTACATCAAATCATAGCCAGCTATAGTCCCATTCAATCCGAAATCAGTCCCATGGGGGCTATCGAAAGGTTGGTAGAAAGGGGATACTCCCTGTGCTTGCCGGTTGTGGTTGAAAGGAACCAACCCCTGAAATTCAGATCCTGGAGGATCAACGATGAATTGATTGTGGGCGATTACGGAGTTTCCATTCCCAACAGCGGAAATTGGGTTTTCCCGGAGGTAATTATTGTACCTCTTTTGGCTTTTGATGATAAAGGATATAGACTTGGTTATGGTGGTGGATTTTATGATCGTACTCTGGAGAAACTGAAAAGTGAGAAAGAGGTAAAGGCTGTGGGTTTTGCCTTTTCAGGGCAATATAGTGCGGATATACCCCGGGATGAATATGACCATAAACTGGATACAATTGTTACCGAACAGGGAATAACCGAGTTTGGTAAACCACAATAAAGGAATGATTAAATGCGGATACTGTTTTTGGGAGATGTCTTCGGAAGAAATGCCCGTGATAAGGTTGCCTCGTCCCTGAAGGGGTTGAAGGAGGAGTTGAAGCTTGATTTTGTCATAGTCAATGGCGAAAACGCAACGCAGGGCAAAGGAATAAATCCAAGACATGCCGAGGAACTATTGAAGTCGGGGATAGATTGCATGACCTTGGGAGATCATGCCTTTGATCAACGAAACCTGTTAACCTCCCTTGATGGGTATACCAATATTATCAGACCACTGAACTTGGGTAGGGGGCTGCCCGGCAAGGGTTTTGGAATATATAAAACCGAAAAGGGCAAAAGGGTTTTGGTCATGATTGCCCTTGGGCAGGTATTCATGAAGCAACCGTACGATAATCCGATCAGGTTTGTAGAGGATGTCTTGGCAAAATATCCCTTGGGCAAAAGTGTTGATGCTATTGTTATTGATTTTCATTGTGAGGCAACTTCAGAAAAGATGATTGCTGGTCGTCTATGGGATGGCAGAGTCTCCCTGGTTGCAGGTACACACACCCATATACCGACCTCAGATGCAAGAATTCTGCCTGGTGGAACCGGTTATATCACTGATGTTGGCATGTGTGGGGCCTATGATTCAATAATTGGCATGGACCCAATAGTACCGATAGAACGATTTGCAGCGGGTTTTTCGAAAGGCAAAATGATCCCGGCCGATAATGACACAACCTTATGTGGGGTTGTCATTGAAACGGATGATAAAACCGGATTGACAAAATCAATCAAGCAGTTGTTGCGGGGTGGGATCCTTGGCGAGTGATTAGATAAATGGTCGCCCCTCTTTCGATAATCGTTCCAACCAATGATTCTGCAAGGGATCTTCCAGATACCGTTACTTCCTTGTTCGAGGGTTTGCAAGATGGCTTGATAAAGGAATTGATTATTTGCGATTCCACTGATGACAAGTCGGTAGAAACAATCGCTGACAAATTGGGTGCGGTATTCATAAAATCAGCCAAGGGAAGAGGAACGCAATTGAGAGAGGGTGCCAAATACTCTTCTGGGGAATGGATGTTGTTTCTACATGCCGATACGCATCTCGGTGAGGGGTGGAACAGGATCGTTTCAGATTTCATTGACTCGCATCCAGATCGGGTTGGATATTTCCGCCTGAAATTTAGGCGCCGGGGCTTCTTCCCACACATGGTAGCCGGTTGGGCCAACCTAAGATCAACCCTTTTTGATCTTCCTTATGGTGACCAGGGATTGTTGATTTCCAGAACCCTCTATGATCAAATTGGTGGGTTTCAGGCCATACCCCTGATGGAGGATGTAGACTTTTGCCGCAAGCTGAAGGGCAAACTGATGATGCTGGACGGATTGGCCTCGACAAGTGCCAGGAGGCAGGTGAAAAATGGCTGGATTAGAAGTGGTCTGGGTAATCTTTGGATATTGACCCGGTATTTTCTGGGCAGTTCGCCTGAAGACTTGTTCAACAAATATTATAAATAATCAGTAATTGCTAAGATACCAAAACCTGACTTTGGTATAGACCAGAATACAGTCCCCCCTTTGCCACCAATTCGGTATGTGTGCCTTCTTCGACAACCCGTCCCTGATCAAGAACAATGATCTTGTCAGCATTCTTTACTGTTGCCAGCCTATGGGCGATCACCACTATGGTTCGGTTGCTTCGGAATTCCTCCAGGGCATCTTGGATCAGTTCCTCCGAATTGGAATCCAAGGCTGAAGTGGGTTCATCCAACAGCAGTATCGGAGAATTCCTGAGAAAAGCCCTCGCTATTGCGACCCGTTGTCTTTGACCGCCGGACAAATTTGCACCGCGTGGGCCACAGGGAGAATCAAGGCCAAGTTGAAGTTCATCCGTAAAGGAAAGAACCTGGGCAGACCTGGCTGCCCTGGACACCTCTTCATCAGTTGCATTGGGTTGACCCAACAGGATATTGTCCCTTATGGTTTCGTCAAAAATCCCTTTGTCTTGGGCAACGACTGAAAACAGTCCCCTGAGTTCAGGCAAGCTCATGGTCTTGATATCAATCCCACCAATCCTGACCTTGCCTTCGGTTGGATCAAAAATCCTTGCCAAAAGGTTGAATACAGTGGTTTTACCAGCTCCCGAGGCACCAACGATGGCGGTCATTTTCTGTGGAGGTATCTTGAAGGACAAATTGTTGAACACTTCCAGATCGGGATAGCTGAACGCCACATCCTCGAAGACGATTTCCAGATCATCCCCGGTGTAATCCAAGGTTTTCGGCTTGGTGATTTGGGTTATGTTCGGCTTTGTCTCCAGCAACACATAAACCCGCTCCAGTGAAACCCTCGTCATCTGCCAGGCGGTAATCAACCCTGACATTCTTCTGAAAGGATCGAACATCAGGACGATGGCCGTGAAAAAACTCATGAATTGGCCGGTGGTTTTTTCACCGTTGATCACCTCGGTTCCACCCAATATCAGCAAGCCAAGGAAACCCAATCCTGCGACCACATCCACCAGAAAGGGTACTGCGGCATTGCCACCGGCTGCCCTGATGGAAGCACGACGACTTTCGGTAGCCTTGCTGACAAACCTCGAAATCTGGTTGTTTTCCAGCAAATTGAATTTGATGGCATGGATGCCATGAAATATCTCATCCAGCCTGACGGTTGTCTCGGAGGAAGCCCTGCGGTGGATTTGGGTGGATTTCCTGATTTGCCTCTGGAGCCAGATGATGGGGAGAACAAGGAGAGGTATACCCAGACAGGTAACCAACGTCCATAGGGGATCAATCGAGATGGCAACAAACATGAGGGAGGCAATGGAAATGCATCCTCTGACACCCGTGGCGATATAGCCGGACCAAATCATCTTGACGGCATCTGAATCACCCAACACCCTTTCCATTATGTTTCCCGGGGAGTTGACCTCGAAAAACATCGTGTCGAGAGTCAGGATATGATCCATCAAATCCTTCTGAAGGTTCAGTTTTATCCGTTCGCTGACCGACACAATGATCATGGTGCTTATGAAACCTGCGAAGCCACGCAAACAGAACAGGCCCAGGATGGTCAACCCAACCCAAACCAGTGCTTCGGTAAGCTTGTTGGCAAAAATCTCGTCGAACATCGGCTCGATCATGTAACTCAGGGCACCAAGGGTCGATCCCTGGATAGTCATGAAGATCAGTGCGAAGGCAATTTTACTGGTTTGGGATTTAAGGTAATAAGTCCATAACCATCTGAAGAGTTTGCCGGAAGGGTGACTTTCGGATTCCTGGGTCAGTCGGGGAGAAGTAATCGGCATATTAGGACGGTTGAACCAAATCTAATTTAATTTTGTTGAACAAAATGAGAAATTTCTTCATGAGACAGTTGGTAATTTTACTCTCCGAAATCTACTTACCTTTGAGATAAATTATTAATTTCAAGGTAAGTTTCAACAAACCACAAGTCATCTAAAATTTTGTGTATTTGTTGTTAACCATCAGGTGGGACAGGTTTGATTCCTTGATTAGACCGTCAATCAGAAACAGATCTGCCTAAAGGAAAATAGATTAATGACCAGATTTTTTGGTAGACATCACATAGCAATTCCGGGTCCTTCAATATTACCTGATCGCGTAATTCAGGCCATTGGCAGAGCTTCACCGGACATATACGACCCTGAGTTGGCAGAAATGGTTTATGGGATAATAAAGGATCTCAAAACCGTAGCCGGTACCAAGGAATATGCCAGTATCTACATTTGTAATGGTCATGGTGTATGGGAAGGTTCCCTAACCAATTTACTCAACAAGGGTGATAAGGTTCTGGTTTTGGCCACAGGAATTTTTGCTCCTGGTTGGGGAGGGTTTGCTGAAGCATTGGGCCTAGAGGTAGAAACTCTGGATTATGGCAAGAGCAATACTGTGGATACGGAAACATTGCTTGAGAGATTATCCCGTGACAAGCAGCATAAAATCAAGGCTGTTCTGGTTGTCCAGGTTGATACATCAACTTCTGTAAGAAATGATATACACGCAATTTCCAAGGCAATTAAAAGCATTGATCATCCTGCCTTGCTCGCAGTTGACTGTATCGCCAGCCTGGGGTGTGAGAATTTTTACATGGACGAATGGAATGTAG
>WTGT01000173.1 GCA_011523445.1 Paracoccaceae bacterium | reverse complement strand
GTGTAATTTTGGTTACTCCTGATGGTGAACGATCCATGAATACATACTTGGGTGCCGCTGAGTTCCTGACCATTGAAGACATGGACAGGGATTTGCTCGGTAATACGGAATGGATCTACCTTGAAGGATACAGGTTTGATGGACCTGAGAGCCAGGAGGCGTTTCGAATAGCTGTCGAACAATGTAAAACATATGGAGGTAAGGTTTCCTTGGCCCTTTCTGATCCATTTTGTATAGAAAGACATAGGCCAGCCTTTTGGGACCTGATCAAAAGTGGCACAGACCTGATTTTTGCCAATAGGTCGGAAATACTCTCACTTTGCCAGACCAATGACTTGGAGAATGCCCTGAGAATACTTGACAAGGAAGATTTACTTGTTGTCACAACACTCTCAGAGGATGGAGTCATTGTTGCCGGACAGGGTAACAAAATAAAGGTTGATGCTGTACCTACCAAAATTGTTGACGCAACTGGTGCTGGTGATCAATTCGCAGCTGGTTTTTTCTATGGTATTTCCGAAGGATTGGGACTGGAAACTTCGGCAAGGCTAGGCTGTTTGGCAGCAAGCGAAGTAATTAGCCATGTGGGGCCACGCCCGGAAGAGAATTTATTACCAAGGTTTCGGGAAACTGTTTAATATCCCAACGAATTAGCAATCATATCATTACAAAAGATTGGAGCTATTTATGCCATACATCTACGATGACCAAAACGTCTTTGCAAAAATCCTCAGGGGTGAATTGCCTTGCAATAAATTCTTTGAATCTGAACATAGCTTGGCATTCGAAGATATAGCACCCATAGCACCAAAACACTATTTGGTGATACCCAAGGGACATTATGTATGCTTTGATGATTTTTCCAATAATGCCAGTTTAGAAGAAATCGTTGATTACATACAGACCATTGGCAAGGTTGCAGAGTTACTGGGCTTGGCCCCGGGTGATTCTGGAGAAGGATACAGATTATTGTCAAACGCCGGTAAAGACGGAGTCCAGATGGTTCCACACTTACACGTTCACCTGCTTGGTGGCAAACCGTTGGGAAGGATGTTGCCAGATATGATCAAGGAACAATAAACGGAACAGAAACTACTTTGGGTTAATTGGTTTACTAATATACAAAAGGGGGTGGACAAATGACAACCGAGAGGTATGAATTTGAAGGTCATGCCGGAAACAAACTTTCTGCCAGACTTGATCGCCCTGATGTTCCGGAACGCACTACTGCACTTTTTGCCCATTGCTTTACCTGTTCAAAGGATATTCCGGCTGCAAGGCGTATAGCCGAGGCACTTTCCGGTCTTGGAATCGCTGTTTTAAGGTTTGATTTCACCGGATTGGGACATTCCGATGGAGAATTTGCGAACACCAATTTCACCTCGAATGTACAGGATTTGGTTTTGGCTGCAAAGCATCTGGAGGGAATAGGGCTTCCTCCCTCCATACTCATTGGTCATTCCTTGGGTGGTGCTGCGGTTCTGAAGGCTGCATCGGAGATACCGTCAGTCAAGGCTGTTGTAACTATCGGTGCTCCAGCCGATCCGAGTCATGTATCTCATCATTTTGAGGAAAACCTCGACAAAATAAGGGCTGAAGGTGAGGCAGAAGTCAATTTGGGTGGTCGTAACTTCACGATCAGAAAGCAATTTGTTGAAGATATAGCCCAGGAGAATCTCGAACCAGCAATTGCCCGTTTAAGAAAAGCACTTCTGGTTATGCACGCACCATTGGACAATACTGTTGGTATAGAAAATGCGGCTCAGATATTTGGGGCAGCCAAGCATCCCAAATCATTTGTAACACTTGATGATGCCAACCACTTGATTACACGTAAGGAGGATGCCGCTTACGCGGCTTCAGTCATTGCAGCTTGGGTGGAAAAGTATCTACCTCCCATGACCAAAAGGGAAGTCGGAAAGATACCTGATGGTACGGTCAGAGTCAGTGAGGATGATGCCAATGGTTTCCGGCAGTTTGTTTCAATCGACGGCAAGTTTCAATTGCTGGCCGACGAACCCATCAATTTTGGTGGAACCAATGCTGGGCCCAATCCTTACCAATTTCTTTCTACAGGGCTTGGAGCTTGCACTTCAATGACCATCAGAATGTATTCTCGAAGAAAGAAATGGCCACTGGAGCATATAGAAGTTGATGTTTTTCATTCGAAATCGCATGCCCATGATTGTGAAAGTTGTGAGGAAAGGGGAACCAAAATTGATGTATTTGAAAGGGTAATCAGGTTGCGTGGCCCACTCTCTGTTGAGCAGAAAAGTAGGTTGATGGAAATTGCCGACAAGTGTCCGGTACATAAGACTCTTGAAGCACAATCTAGGATCAAAACATGCCTGTCTGAGGAATAATACCTCAAAGAATTTACCAGCTTCAACTGGTTATCATTTAGGGTGAATACCAAGAATCATCTTGCTGAACTTGCAATTTCATTCACACCCACCAACAAATAAAACAGCGTTTCCCAAGAGTTTGTTTGGAAAAATTTTCAATGTACAAATGTTTTGGCGGAAGTTGTAATTCGAATTAATATGTTGTTAATAAAACATTTGGTTAATATTCTTTGAAAACCGATTGGTGTGAATTGGTATAGTTGGTAAGAATGAATTTTGGGTGAGAAATGGAATTGGAAGCACCGGAGATTGAGGTTGTTGAAACCACCAGGGTTTCATGCCAAGGGCAAGGTGGTGCCTTAGGGCATCCCTTGGTGTGGTATCAGATACCCTTGGACAAGGGCTGGGTTGAATGTGGTTATTGCGACAAGCGGTTTGTATTGGCTGGATTTGAATCCAAAATGGCCAAAGAAACATAGTTTGGAACTGTGAGATTCCGTGAGTAAATTCGGCGAGGGAGACAGGTTACTACTTGTAGATGGCTCGGGTTATATCTTCCGGGCTTACTTCAGTTCCTTGAACGTGGCATCGGACCGGTTCCGATACCGAAGTGACAATACGCCGGTAGGAGCGGTCCACATATTCTGTCATATGTTGATGACGGATGTGCTCCAGAGTTCCAAAAAGCCAACACATATTGCGGTGGTTTTTGATAAATCGTCAAAAACCTTTCGATCGGAAATCTATCCACCCTACAAATCCAATAGGCAAGCCCCACCCGAAGACCTGATACCTCAATTTGCCAGTACCAGGGAAGCAACCAGGGCTTTCAACCTTCCTTGTCTTGAAATGGAAGGCTATGAGGCTGATGATATCATCGCTACCCTTGCTACCCAGGCCAAGGAGGCCGGAGGTGAGG
>WTGT01000051.1 GCA_011523445.1 Paracoccaceae bacterium | reverse complement strand
TGGTATGGTATTTGCCTTAAGGGTTGAATTCACCCATTTATTTATTTTATTTTGGTGTAAATGTAGCGAGGAAACTTTGAGTGATCGGACTTTCCAAAATGATTTCAGAATCTCTGCTTTTTGAAATTTTCCCGCTTAAGAGATGTTTTTGCCATTCATGCCACAGTTGTAAGTGAATATCCGGTTTGTCCCAATTCTCTCCGAGAAGTCTTTGCCAGGCAATCTTGGGTGAAAGCAGACCGGATCTGTGAAACTTGTCCTGATCCCTTCTCTTGTTGACTTCAATCTTCCAGTCAATTACCTCCTCGAGATTTAATTCAAGACGTTCTGACTTGATCTCATCAACCCATTGGGAAAGTGCTTCCGTACATTTTTTTGGTGGTACCCTGTTTTTCCTGCCTTTGTGTTGACAGACGGTCACTCGGTTCAACTCCAGAATCGGGTCTTTGGTGTTTGGAGGACGAACCTCGAATGTTGAAAAGCTCGTGGTTCCATCTAGGCTCTGGACAGAAAAAATATGACATCGACCCTTCTTGGCAGAGTTCACGTACAGGTTCCCGACACAATGATCAAGCCGATCAGATTCCTCCTTCAATGATGCCATGGATGTTAAATTGCGTACGGCTAAATCGTTGCTGGCAACAAAGTCATTGGCGAGCTTCGGCCAGGCATTATTCCTCCTTTTTTCTTCAAAGTCCTTGTTGATGGGTATCTTTTCCTTCACTGGATTGACAATTTGAAGAAGTTGAGGATATCGATTTGACCACCGGTAACCAAGATTGAAGAGATAACCTAGGAGGTTTGTGGTTTCCCCTCTCAACAGGTTGAAACTGGTGATGCTGGCCTGAAGCAGATCCGATGTGGATGGCTGGGGGAGTGGCTTGCCTATTGCTTGAATATGAAGCAGGATTCTTGGCAAGAAAATGGTTCTGGTAAAATCATCTATGGCCTCCAGGGCATCTGAAGCGGCAAAGGTAATGTGGTCAAGGTGGAAACCTTCGACCGGTATATCGGCACTTTGGGCAAGGGATTGATGAAACCTTTCCCAATTTCCTTTCGAGGAATTCAACAATTCAGGGAGTGAAATCCCCAATCTGTTTTCTAGTGTTAGGGCACAACCGGAGGTGATTTGAAGAAACCTGTCCCAGTCGTTGAATGAATTTGGAAGTATACCGGTATCAACCTTTTCAAGTGCCTTAAGTATGGTTTCTATCCTCAGGGTATTGGTCAGTGCAAACCTTCTGGTTCGTTGGATTTCGATTGGGTGGTTATCAACATACCGACTATCCTCCAATCCATCATCTAAGGCGGGGTTCTCCATTTTAGTTAGTCGCTTGAGTTTCCCCTTATTCAAACCGGTGACTTCAGCTATGATGGGTTGAATCGGTTCGCCGGAATCGATTGCTTCTACAGCTTTTTCGATTTTAAGGAGATATTCGGCTAGAAGTGGGTAGGATTGTGCTGCCTGTATTCGATATTTGTGGTTTGGATGATCTGTATTACAATAAAACCATATGGTTCGTGCAGTAGGATTGGGAACCAATTTCAGCACATCCGATACCAGTTTTAAATTCAGCTTGTCAAAGCCGTTTGGCAAGGTAATGTTAAATGATTTGTGGCATTCTCTCAGGATTCCAATTGATTCTAATGCAGTGTCGAGTTCACCCATTAAAATTTCGATATTTTCTGCAATAACAAAATCCGAGCCAACATCATGCAAAATGTTTGCTTCCAACCCATGTTCGGCAAGTTGTTTCGAAATCGGCAGGAATTCCTCTTGACCATTGTCAATTTCCAGAAGTTTATTCAGGTTCAGGCCGAGATCATCGATTAGGTCAGAAGGGGTGGTATCAGTTTCATCTTTGATTTTGATGGGCAGGTTTGTACCCATTGATAGACCACCGATGGCAATGAGCTCCAGAAGGTTCAAAATCCTGTCTTGCGAGTTATATCCAACTGCCATATGAGGAGGTAGTGAAATTTTCAGGGCTTGAGGTTGTAAAACAGGCAACCCAATATCAATGTGGAGGGTACCTCCCAAAGAAAAATCCACAGTATTGAGAGAAAGTGAGATAAAGTCAAACCTGGGATCTTCATCACCTTCTTCGGGTTGAATAAAACAGAAATAACGTAGTGTTGTCCCCTTTGATTCTGATTTGGATATCAATAACAATTTACAGACCTGTCAAATATTTCATTTTTCCTGAAACCCAATTATGACCAATGATAAAATCTGATAATATCCTTTTTCGAAGCAATTCAAACTTGAACCAATTTTAGGATGCAGGAAATGATGGTTCCCTCGTATACTTTTTCCATTGCTCCAATGATGGATTATACCGATCGTCATTGCAGGTTCATGTTTCGTCAAATTACCAAACATTCCCTGTTATACACAGAAATGATTACAGCACCCGCACTTGTACATGGGAATAGTAAAAAACTATTGGAGTTCAATCAGGAAGAACATCCGGTTGCCTTGCAATTGGGTGGATCAAAACCAGAGGAGTTGTCTTTTGCTACAAAGTTGGGAATCAAATTTGGATATGACGAGATTAACCTGAATATGGGGTGTCCTTCAGATCGGGTTTCACAAGGTTGCTTTGGAGCAAAATTGATGACCTTACCTGAAATATCGAGGGATTGCATCAAGGCCATGCAGGATGCATCAGACGGAACTGAAATAACTATTAAATGCCGAATTGCTGTAGATGATGCAGACCCTTATGAAATGTTGCCGGAATTATTGAATTTGTTCAGTTCACTGGAAATCAGACGAGTGGTTATCCATGCTAGAAAGGCTATATTGCAGGGACTAAGCCCAAAGGAAAATCGGACTATACCCCCATTAGATTACGATTTGGTTGTCAAATGCAAAAATTGGTTTCCGGATTTGACCCTGTGTATCAACGGTGGAATCAACTCCATAGAACAATCACAGGAGCTTCTAGAAAGAGGATTGGACGGAGTAATGGTTGGCAGATCGGCTTACCATACCCCCCTTGCAATGCTCAAGGAAGTGGATCAAAGGATATTTCTGTCACCAGTCGAGAATGATATTGGCCTCATTATGGAAAACCTGATTGGTTATGTTGAGCGTGAAATAGAAAATGGAGTGCCGATCAGGAGGATAACCCGACATATGTTGGGGTTGTTTTCTGGCATTAATGGTGCCCGAACCTGGCGAAGGAGATTATCTTCTCCCCAATATATAGATAATGAAGGTATACATGGATTGAGGGAGACTCTGGATAAATTACTTCCACAAAGAAATAAATTATTTAGG
>WTGT01000061.1 GCA_011523445.1 Paracoccaceae bacterium | reverse complement strand
GGTATAGGTTAATTCTGGTTTATTGGTAGTCGGCAGCGTTTTCTGCGGTAACCAAAACTGTTCCCGTATCAATAACCGGATCAAGTGATCCGCCATTGATCAAGCTCACTACGCTTTCAACCCCAATTGCTCCCATATTGTAAGGGTTTTGTGCAACCGTGGCAGCCATTTCTCCGGCCAATACACTTTCTGCAGCATCTGGGTTGGCATCAAAGCCGACAACAAAGATGTCTCCAAGCATACCGGCATTCTTGATTGCTTCCATGGCACCCAAGGCCATATTGTCGTTGCTGGCAAAGACAGCTTTCAAATTGGGATTGCCGGTCAGGATATTTTCCATTACAGCCAAACCTTTAGCTCGATCCCACTCAGCCGTCTGCTCTGCAACAATATTAAGTCCACAGGCGGTTAATCCCGCGTTGGATCCATCGGCTCGGGCCTTACCGGTAGATTGGGTAATGATACCCTGGAGAATTGCTACGTCAGATCCTGCTGCAACATTTTCGCAGATATGGGTTGCAGCAAGAGATGCTCCAGTTTCATTATCCGTTCCGATATAGGTCACACCTTCATTGGCGCCCTTGGTGTCAACAAAGACAACGGGAACACCATCCGCAATGGCTTCATCCACTACTGGAGCCAATGCATTCGGATCAGTCGGGGCTAGTACGATACCCGCAGCACCCTTGACCAATTGGTCCTCAATCTGGGCAATTTGAGCAGGTACATCTGATTCAGTGGGAGGTGCCAAAACAACGACTTCCACACCCAGTTCCGCCGCTTTTTCCTCGGCTCCCCTTTGAACCGCAGCCCAGAATGGATTACCAGCACCCGGGCCTTTCATGCTGACCACGATTTTCTGTGCTGATACACTCGATACAGTCATCAACAAGCCAGTTGCAATGACTGCGATTAAACCAATAATTCGTTTCATAAAAATCTCCCTTATAAAAACAAATCGTATTTTGATTAGCAATTGTTAACACAATTCCGGCTGGATTTGAAACTATTTGGGTATTTTAACTTCTCGTTCCCCAATCTCTGCGAAGAACATCAATGAACACGGCAAGAACAATAATACCTCCGATAAGTATCTGTTGCCAAAAGGTACTTACATCATTGAGGTTTAGCCCGTTTCTGATTAGCCCCATGATAAGTACCCCGCCAAAGATACCCAATACCTGGCCACGGCCACCAAAAAAACTTGCCCCTCCGATGATCACTGCTGCTATTGCTTCAAGTTCCATCCCTTGACCGGCATTGGGGAAACCCGAATTGGTTCGGCCGGCCATAATCAGTCCCGCAACGCCAGCCATGAAGCCGCAAATCGTGTAGACAATTATCAGGGTTTGATCAACATTAATGCCACTCACTCGGGCTGCTTCAGGATTGCCCCCAATGGCATATACCCGTCGCCCGAATACAGTGTGTTCAAGCAGAATCCAAAATACCAAATATACGAATATGGTGAAGAGAAAGACAATCGGGAGGTTATATCTGGTACCGTCAAATTCACCAAGATAGATCTGGGCAGATCCCAGAAACCTGACAGGGTCGGGAAGTCCGGAATAAGGCACACCTCCCGATATCAGGTTGGCCAATCCTCTGGCCATGAACAACATGCCCAAGGTCATTATGAAAGGATGTGGCATTCTAAGTTTGGTAATGCCAACTCCATTTACGAAACCAGCCAGCATCCCCATCACTGGTGAAAGACACAGGACAATTGGCCAGGGAACTCCGGAGGCATTTGAGACTGCCAGGGTCATCATTCCTAGTGCCAAAACCGAACCAACCGATAGATCAATGCCAGCAGTAAGTATGACCAGAAACATTCCGATGGACAGCATACCGTTGGCAGCCGTTTGCTTGAAAATATTGGAGATGTTTCGCCAGGATAGAAATACTTCAGGTTGCATGGCCCAAAGTACCAGACACATAACAACGATGACTATGAGTATTCCGTAACGATCAAAAAACGGAATCATGCGGACATGCCAAGGCACCTCGTTATTCATTTCGTGATTACTTGACTCTGTCATGAGCCAACTCCCTGACATTTTCCTTGGTACCCATTATCCATCCGATGACTTCACTGCGACTGGTGTCTTTGAGATGGGACTCACTGAAATTTGCTCCATGATAAAGGGCCATAACCCGGTCACAAACATAAAAAATATCATCCATCCTGTGACTGATGATTACAACCGAAATACCCCGGTCCTTAAGTCCCACGATCATATCGAGTACCTTGCCTACCTCCTTGATGGCTAAAGCTGCTGTAGGCTCATCCATTATGACCACCCGTGCCTGAAATGCAATTGAACGTGCGATTGCAACTGCCTGACGTTGTCCTCCCGACAGTTCTTCAACCTTTTGTTCTACACTCTTGACCTGTATTTTCAGGTTATCAAGGTGGTCTTTGGCCATTTGCAAACCCTTCTTGTGATCGAACAGTGATATCAATCCCCCTAAGACTTTGCGTTTGGGTTCACGACCCAAATAAATATTTTCTGCAATGTTCATGTTACCGGCAAGGGCAAGATCCTGATAGACCATCTCTATACCGAGATCGCGAGCATCTCTTGGACTGTGAAACTGTACCTCATTGCCGTCGAAGTGCAAACTTCCCTTGCTAGGTGGATACAATCCAGAAAGGACTTTCATAAGTGTTGATTTGCCCGCACCATTATCACCGACGACACCCAGGACCTCACCGGGCCAAAGCTGCAAATCTACATCCCTCAGAGCTGTAACTGCACCAAAATATTTTGATACATTCCTTGCTTCCAGCAAGGGTGTATCTTCCTTTATGTGTTGCGCTTGCAAACCTAGTGTCTTCCTTGGCTTATTCCATCGGTTCAAAATTTAATTACTGATAACGCTGCCAATGTCAATGATTGTGAGGGTAATGATTGGAAATGTGTTCAACCAATTAATGCACAATCATTTCAAAAATCTATATTGATTTTTCTACAAAATTTTCAGAATTCAAATTACGAGTGGGTGAATCATTTTGAAAAGCCAAGCAAATATCGTGGTGATCGGTGGAGGGATAGCCGGTTGTTCAACTCTCTATCATTTGGGTGTTGAGGGTTGTCGTGATGTAGTCCTTCTGGAAAGGGATACCCTGACTTCGGGAACCACTTGGCATTCAGCAGCACAAGTGACCAGTTTTGGTACCAACCAAACCATGCTCGGCCTGAAATCGCATTCCATAAAACTTTACAGGGAATTGGCCCGTGACCCATCATATCCTGTCAGTTATAATTATGCAGATGGGGGTATAC
>WTGT01000098.1 GCA_011523445.1 Paracoccaceae bacterium | reverse complement strand
GATCAAGGACATTCAATTCATCGCATATCTTGAAAACAAGGCTCCATGGTTTATGTGTAACTTTAATCAGAATGGAGAAAAAACATATGGCCATTGGCATTGATAACAACCCATTCAATCCTGGCTATGGAGAAATTCCACCCGTTTTGGCAGGAAGGGATAATCTTAAAAACGAGGTTAATAGACGACTTACAAAAACTTACAAAGGGGAAAAACATCCTACCGCCATTGCCCTTGTCGGACCAAGGGGGTGTGGCAAAACGGCCTTGTTGGGCTGGATTGAAGAGAAGGCCGAAAAGAAGAAATTGCCTGTAATCAGGTTGGTCAAGCAACATTTTGAATCCGTTGATAACCTGGCAAAAGCCCTTACCGAAAATGCGGACTCCAACTTAAGGTCCCGTGCATATTCGATAAGAGGTGGACTCAAGGACCCCACCGGGCATTTGGGTTCTGCCGAGGTGGAATTAAAGAAGGAATCAGAATACACCCCTATAGAAAATACCCTATATCTGACAAACCTTTTGGCAGCAGCATCCACCAAGGGGCTTGCCATCCTCGTTGATGAAGCCCATGACTTGCCACCCGAGGTTGGCCGTTATTTTTACGATGCTGCCCAGTCAGCAGCCCAGCGCAATCCCATCCTGCTGGTCATTGCAGGAACCCCTGACCTTAAATCGGTATTGCGCCGTTCCAAGGCCACCTTCATTGAAAGGATGAATACCCGGAACATAGGCCTGCTTTCATGGGATGACACAAGTCGGGCCTTGATTGAGCCTTTCGGCAATAATATAACTTTCGATGACAATGCAAAGTTTTCCATTCTCAGCAAGACCCAGGGCTATCCCTATTTCATCCAGCATTGGGGAAGTGCACTCTGGGATGTACTGGTCCGTAAAGGTGTAACCCATGTCGGTGATGAGGAGGTGAAGGATGCACGTAATACAGTTGATCAATTACGCAATGATCTCTATTTCAACCGTATCAAGGAGTTCGAAAGCAAAGGAATGTTGGTTCCAGTGGCCGAGACAGCTTTTCGAATTGGTGAGGGAGGGAAACCCTCTGCATATGAATTCGATGTAACCATCAAAAGGATGTCCCATACACTTGACAAATTGGAGGCCGAGGAGAAGCTGTTGCATACCGGATTTATCTGGCAGGAGGGTATCGGCAATTGGCAATTCGGCATTCCCAGTCTTGCCACCTATGTACGCGAGCATGGCACTGAAATGATTTTTAATCAAATCAAGATAGAAAATGCCCTTCCTTCACTGCGAAAGGTTCATTCTTATTTCAAGCTTGCATCTAAATTACCGACCTCATATCTGGAGGAAAATTTGAATAAGTTTCTGAAGGGAACTAGCCAGGAGAATCAAGCCGACGATCATTTGGCATTTTTCTCCGAGTTGGGAATTTTATGCCCCGGCCGTAAACCAGATTACTGTCTTCTTGCAGCCCCTTTGTTGACAGAAGCTATCTTTGAAAAAGCCGAGAGGTTGGAAGCAAAGCCCGAAATGGAACCAAATCAGGAGCCAACCCTTCAAACCCGACATGAGTCTGATGACGACTATACCCCAAGCATGTAATACTTAATTACAACGGTAACTATTCGGGAATGGAACTTAGGTTGATTTTTTGTCTGTATCTTGAAGATTTTAGAATTTACAAACAAAAATGTACAGGATTATGGAGAAAATATATTGGGTGATTCCGATTTTACCTATTATCATGGCACTCCTGATACCTGAATAGTTACATACTATTTTTGTTTTCCCCAAAGATGCTTTACAATCATGATCCAGTTAATTGGTGGTGTAAATTACATCAGGTATTGACCCATTGAATTATTAATCAGTTACAATTCTAAAACGAAAGGATCCAAGCCCATGAGTGAGTTACCAACATTTATTTTCGAACATAAGTTTAGCAAACCACGCGAACAGGTCTGGAATGCCTGGACTCAACCCGAAATGCTGTCCCACTGGTTCGGGCCAAATGTCGAAACAATCATTCACAAGCTTGATCTCAGGGTAAACGGGTTCTGGCATTGTGAAATGAAATGGGGAGACAATTCCATGTACCAAAGTGGTGAGTATCTGGAAATCGTACCTCCCGAGAAACTTGTCTGGCTTCATTCAACCACGGATGCAAACTGGAACATCATGGCTATGCCCAACAACTGGCCAAGAACAATGCACTCAACCATGACCCTTGAAGAATCCGATGGAGTGACAACACAAGTTCTGACCTGGGTACCCCATGATGCAAATGAAGCCGAACTGGCCTGCTTTGAGAACGTCAAGGAGGATATGGGTAAAGGTTGGAGTGCCGGAATGAAACTCATCGAGGAAATGCTGGCCTAACGAAAGGTTGTATACCCGGAAGAGCAGATGCGCTGGTTTGAGGAAACGGCACTGTTGAGAAAAATCCTGCTTGAATGTGAGCTTGAGGAGGAAATCAAATGGAACAAACCCTGCTTTACTCATCAAGGTAGGAATATTTGCATCATCCAGAATATGAATGATTTCCTTGCTCTACTATTCTTCAAGGGTGTATTGTTGAATGATCCCGAAGAACTGCTTGAGGTTCAGGGACCCAATTCCCGGTCAGACTACAGGATGAGGTTTACAAGTCCCCAAGAGGTCCTTGCTATGACCCGCTGGATCAAATCCTTTGTTGAACAATCCATTAAAAACGAAAAGGCAGGTCGCAAGGTGGAACTACCAACTCACCTCGATTATCCTTGGGAGTTGCTTGAACGCTTTGAGAGTGATCCTGAATTGAAAGGGGCATTTGATCGTTTGACACCGGGGCGTAAACGAGGATACATTTTGTATTTTTCTCAAGCCAAGCAATCAACGACCAGAGCTAGAAGAATTGCCAAGTGTAGATCAAGGATTATCGTGGGGAAGGGAATGCTGGACCGTTAATGATATCTCAATACAAAAGAGAGGTATATACCCTGTTGATTCCTTGGGCTTCCTTGCTGATGTGAAACTTTGAAACCGCCTTTTCACGAGCTTTCTGGCTCATGGTTTCACGCAATTCCCCATTTGATAGCAACTCTTTGGTGGCTTTGATCATTTCCTCCGAATTATCAATCTCAACAACCCTGCCAATGTCCTTGCCAATCAATATTGGCCATGCCCCTGTCATTGATGTAACAACCGGTGTTCCGGTAGCGAGTGCCTCGAAAGGTACCAATCCAAAACCCTCCGATCTGGAACAGGCGATGCAAAGGACCATGGATCGGTAGAGTTCATCCATTCCTTCGGTACCTACCTCCCCTGAAAAAACTATCCTGTCCTGCAAGCCTACCCGTTCAATAATGGTGAGTAATTGTTGCTTGAATTTTTCATCCCTTGGCTTGCATAATCCGATAATTTTTGCTTTATAATTCTTTTGTTCAGGCAAGACTTTCAGCATCGTATCTACAAACAGATCAACCCCCTTTGTGTGGCGAACCCTACCTACACACCCGATCCAGTTTCCTTCGCTGGAATTTGTGCCTTCGGATAGTTTCGGATCCGGAAAGTACCTTGTCGTATCAATTCCATGATGGATTTCGGCCGAGAATTTGTCCTGATCCAGAAAATTGTAGATAAAGCTGGAAGTGGCAATAAGTGCATCCATCTTGCCAAGTAGCTTGAGGAAGATTCTGCTATGATGGTGATTGGTTGCTGATGTAAAAACAATTTTCCATTTTTGCCCTAGAAAATCTCTCAGAAAGATTCCCAATACCATGTCTATTGCCCGACGGGCATGCAGGACCCTATATCTGGCGATCCCGTTGGGTTTTGAAAAACCCTTGATGATCAGGGATAGGATAGAGAATTTACTTTGCCCTCGATTCAAATCTCCCCAGTCCGCAATTCCGACATCCATCGTTTTCTCCTGATGGGGAATAAGGTCCTTGACAGTAGAGGAAACGCCAGTATGCCTCCTGTGCAAATTGGCAATAATCACATTTGGAAGTTCGGTTTTCATTGCTTGGACTGTTTTATAGGCGTTTTGTTTTTGGCTTCACCTGAAAGATGGATTGGAAGGAATCATCAATGAGACAGAACTGAAACTGCTTGCAGAATATTATCGATAGCCTCATTCAACATCTCTTCCTGCTTGGCAAAACACAGACGAAAATAACCCTGACTACCGAATTCGCTTCCGGGTATCACAGCAACATGGGCATTTTCCAACAAATAATTGCAAACGTCGTGATCATTGGACAATTCACCAGTTCCAAACAGTTTCCGACATCCTACAAAAAGGTAAAAGGCTCCCTCCGGTTTATAAATATCCAGATATGGGGATTGTGACAACTTGCTGCAAACAAGATCTCTTGCCTTGGTATAGTCGTGCAACCAATCCTTGAGGAACTCCTGAGAACCTTCTAGAGCAGCAACTGCTCCAACCTGACTTATCGATGAGGCGTTGGTCGTGGATTGCCCCTGAAGCTTAATCATTTGTCCAATAAAGTCACTTTCTCCAGCACAATAACCAATCCGCCAACCTGTCATTGCATAGGATTTTGACAGGCCACTGACTGTCAGGATTCTGGGGATCAAGTCGGGAGCAACCTTGGTAAGGCTGTTAAACTCTGCATCATCATAAATTATGGCTTCATAAATATCATCACATAAAATCGCTACTTGTTGATGTTTTCTCAGAATTGTAGCGATTTCTTCCAGTTCGGATCGGGTATATACCGCACCCGTCGGGTTCCCCGGTGAATTCAGAATCAACCATCTCGTATTGTTCGTAATGGTGGATTCGAGCTGTTGTGCAGTTATTTTGAAACCGACCGCCTCTGGACATTGAACCAGTACGGGAGTCCCCCGGGCTATCTTGACAATCTCGGGATAACTTACCCAATAGGGTGCAGGAATAATAACTTCATCACCTTGCTCAAGTGAAACCATCAAGGCATTGAATATCAGTTGCTTGCCACCACAACCAACGACGATATTATCCAATTGGTAGTCGGTTCCATTCTGTTTGTTGATGTGATCGGCAATCAACTCCCGTAAATGTGGTGTCCCGGCAACGGCTGTATACCTGGTTTTTCCTTCCAGGGCTCCGGTATATGCAGCCTCAATTATATGAGCCGGAGTATTGTAATGCGGTTGCCCCTCGGTCAGATCGATTACGTTTTTCCCCTCGGCAATCATATCCTTTGCCCGTTGGGCAAGTTTAATGGTCCCGGATACACTTACCGAACTGATATTTTGATTGATTTGCAAGTATGTCTCCTAAATTTGATGGGCAGAAAGATTAATCACCATCAAACCCATTATTGGGGATTGACCATGCCAACCATCAGGTAACAATTGTATTTACAAAACTCAACCTTGTTCCTCAGATGTCCTTCAAGCCTTTCCTTGAGCTTGTCACGGGATTTATCCCTGGTCAATAGTCTGAAAATGGTGGCCATTGTACCCCTGATAAGTGGGTTCTTGTCCTTCAACTCGTGATCAATCCTGAAAATCGAACTGCCAATAAATTTGTTTAATTCCGACTCCAAATCAATGGAAGGTGCTACCTTGTCGGTAATATCATCCATGAATGCGACCTCCAATCCTGCCTTCTCAACTTCCTCATGAAACCTTGTAATGGCATGTCCTCCACCCACCGGACGGTATTTTAGCTTCATTTGTTGTCCCTCGGGCGTTCGAAAACAGTCGGAAATCAAAATCAAGCCACCCTGCCGGGTTACCTTTCGAGCTTTCTTGAGCGAAACCTCAAGGGGGATGTATTGAAAACTTTCGGAAAACAGGCAAACATCAAATTGGCGATCTGTTTCATACTTTTCAAAACTGAGATTATGTACCGGCGTACCTTGACCCATCTTGGCCTCACACCTTTTTGCCAGGGGAGAGCTGGGTACAACTATTTCAAGGTCGTGTCCAAGTTTGCTCAGGGTCAAGGCCGTCTCACCGGCTCCGCCTCCAACATCAAGTATGCTCAGATGTTCACCTTCCGGCAAATGGGAAATGAGCCTTTCTGTATACAGTTCCTGAGCCTGCAAAAGGTTGCCAGCACAAACTTCAATACCCTCTTTCCAAATTCCGTAGTGAAGATGTTCCTTGCCCGTCAGAAAACGAACAAAATTTACACCCAAATCCAGACCGAGTGTTTTGGTATCGATTTTTCTGCCGGTTTTAATCAAATCTATAAATCTATTTTGAAATTGTTCTTGATTTCTTGTTGAGGGATTAGGTTCTCAATAATTCATATGCTCATGAAACTCATTGAAAATGCTTTCATATACCAACCGTTTGAATGGTACTATTTTTTTAACCAGTTGACCTGTTTTCATCCATTGCCAATTTGAAAACTCGGGATGGGGAGTATTGATGTTTATTTGGCTGTCATTGCCAATAAAATCAAATAGAAACCATTTTTGTTCCTGGCCCCGATATTTTCCACCCCAAAGATTCGGAATCATCTCAATGGGCAAATCATACATATAGGTGCCTTTGGTTTCCGCAACAAATTGAACCAGATCAGAGGAAATTCCCGTCTCTTCCTCCAATTCCCTGAGTGCTGCTGAATGGTTGTCTTCCCCTTCGTCTATACCACCCTGGGGCATTTGCCATGCATCATCAATTCCATCAATGCGTTGACCGGCAAAAACCAGATTATCGCAATTGAGCAAGACGATACCGACACATTTCCGATAGGGAAGGTCTACTCTCAAGGTACAAGGTTCCTCTCAAACTGTGATTATTTCGAGCCTTGAGCCTAGAATTTTCCTGATCCCAAGGCCTTGAAGCCGTGAATAAGGTCAATCGCATAACCAAGTTGATTATCTGTCCTTCTCAATTCTTCCAAGGCTTCATTCAGTTTGGCCATCTCTTCCTGCTCTTCCTCATTGATGGGAATACCGTCATTTTCAAGGCTGTTGCCATACTTGGCCTCCGAAAATAAATACCTTGAATCTTCTTCTTCCTCTTCAACTTCGACATATTGCCACTCCAGCAAAATATCCGGGGTTATGCCATTACCCTGTATGGATTTACCTGATGGGGTATAATATTTTGCCGTAGTCATCCTCAAGCCGCCAAACTTCCGTTCGCTTGAGGAATCAACGCCCTTCTCGCTGTCAAGGTCAATCAGGGTTTGAACTGATCCCTTGCCAAAACTTTGAGTGCCGATTACAGCTGCCCTTTCATTATCCTGCAATGCACCTGCGACAATTTCCGAGGCCGAGGCCGATCCACTGTTGATAAGGACAACAATCGGGAGGCCATGTGAAATATCACCATCATGGTAGTCCCCGGCTTTAAAGGTATCGGCCTGTTCATCCCTTCTTCTGATTGAGACAATATCACCTTCATCAAGGAAAAGATCAGTAACACCTACAGCACTTTGGAGCAACCCGCCGGGGTTGTTACGTAAATCAATTACCAGACCTGCAAAATCATGGATATCTCCATATTCGTCAACTACCTCCTCAATACCCTCCTCAAGATTTGGAATGGCCTGATTGCTAAAGGTCTTGACTCTTGCAATGATCACATCCCCTATTCGTCTGACCTCAGCGGCTTCGATCTGGATAATATCACGGGTAATTGTAACCTCGAATGGGTTATCTACATTCTCCCTAAGGATAGTAATGGTTATATCCTCGCCGGGAGGTCCCCTCATTCTGTCAACCGCTTCCTGCAGGTCCATTTCCAAAACGGTCTCACCTTCGATTTCTATTATATAATCTCCTGCCTGTATACCGGCCTCGAAGGCGGGTGTGTCATCTATGGGAGAAATGACCTTCACATAACCACTTTCAGTTGTTACCTGTATACCCAATCCTCCGAACTCCCCTGTGGTTCTCTCCTCCATTTCCATCATTTCTTCCGGGCTGATATAACCCGAATGAGGATCAAGAGAACTTAACATGCCATCAAGTGCCGCCTGAATCAATTCGGACTTATCCACTTCTTCGACATAAGAATTATCGATCCTGCTCAGCGTTTCGGAAATAAGCCCAATTTTTTCATAAATATTGAATTCCTCCTCATCGTTTGACTCAGCCCACATTGGTTGTAGAGGCATCAAAGCAAGGAAAATTCCAGCCATTAAAGGGAATTTGGGTAATCGCAATCTAATCATGATCGTCCTAACTATACGGAAAACTAGGTGAGAATACAGGTCTATTTGTTCCCAAGAAAAATATAATTCTCATTTCATAAGGTTCAATTAAAATATTTTTTACCACAACACGCGCAACTTGTTACATCAATCCGTTTAAACATCGCATATCAGGGTATTGCCTGTCATTTGCTCCGGTTTGCTCAAACCCAGCAAATCAAGCAAAGTCGGAGCGAGATCAATCAAACTGCCACCATCTCTCAATCTGAGTGATTTGTTGGGTGATATCAGAATGACCGGAACAGGATTTGTCGTATGTGCCGTATGAACTCCACCGGTTTCCTCATCGATCATCACTTCACAATTTCCATGATCGGCAGTTACAATGAGTTCACCACCAACCGCCAACATTTCCTCTGTTATAATACCAAGTGCCTTGTCGGTTGCTTCACATGCCTTGATGGCAGCGGCTAAACTCCCTGTATGCCCAACCATGTCAGGATTCGCAATATTCACTACGATCAAGTCAAAACCCTTGTTTACTGCCTCCTTGAACCCCCGGGCAACTTCCCTGACAGACATTTCCGGTTCAAGGTCATAAGTTGCAACCTTGGGACTGTTGGGCATGAAGCGGTTTTCTCCTTCCTCCATGGCTTCCTTGCCACCATTCAAAAAGAAGGTGACATGGGGAAACTTTTCGGTCTCGGCAATTCTCATCTGGGTCAGGTCATGCTTTGCCACCCATTCCCCCAGGGTATTTTTGATCACAGTTTTCTTGAAAAGTGGTTCGATCCAATCTCTTGGTGGGGTGAAATAGTTGGCCATTGAAACTGCCTGGAGGATGGCAGGCCTATCTGTGACATCAAATTCCTCAAAATCCGGATCGGCCAAAGAAGCTGACAATTCTCGCATACGATCAGAACGAAAATTGACGAAAAACAACCCATCACCCTCTTTCATTCCCATAAAATTCCCTATACAGGTTGGTTGGATGAATTCATCCGTCTCACCTCTGGCAACAGATTCTTCAACACATTCCCGGCCAGAAGAGTAACGTAATCCCTGGCCCATCATAATGACATCCCAGGCTTTCTTTATCCTTTCCCAGCGATTATCCCTGTCCATCGCAAAATACCGCCCCGATATGGTTGCAAGTTCGGCCAAGCCCTCAATTCCCTCAAGCAGGCGCTTGATGTCCTGACCGGCATTACCTGGTGGAGCATCCCGGCCATCCGTAATGGCGTGAACCTTAATCTTGACACCATAAGTCGCAAGTGATTTGACCGAAGACACCAAATGACGGTTCAACCCATGCACCCCAACATCGGATACAATCCCGATGACATGTACCGTATTACCTGTTTCCCTTGTGGTTCTGGCCAGATTGACCAAGGGTTCCATCAACTCGAACTCTCCCATCTTGATGGCTTGATTGATTCTCTGAACCTCCATTGGTATGACACGACCTGCACCAATATGAAGATGCCCAACCTCGGAATTGCCAATGCTTCCCGGTGGCAATCCAACCGCTTCACCGTGTGTTACGAGTTTGGAATTAGGACAGTGGACCATCAGGCGATCAAAATTCGGGGTTTTGGCCAGGGCCACGGCATTTCCTTCAACCTCCGATCTCAACCCCCAACCATCAAGGATACACAAGGCGACCTGTTTTTTCATTTATTTTCGATTCCAAGGAAATAATTCATTGTGAACTAGAGTTTCATTGATTACGCATAACTCTCAGTGACCTTGAGTGATTCAAAAAAACCTGAACCCTTGCCGATGAAGCAGTGCAGGCAAATCTTCAGGTGTTTTGAATATGTTTTGCAGCAGGTGTTTTGTAGAGACGCGCAAGTCTTTGGAAGATATAAGGGAAACATCCAATTTCTTCAACGCGATTGTGGATAACTTCAAACCAGATTTGCAAGCAATTATTTGTGATAAGGCAATCCCGAAAGAATTGAAACCGCCCGGTAAAGCTGTTCAGCCAACATTACCCTTGCCAGCCGATGCGGAAATACCATGGGACCAAAGGAGAGGGTAAAGAATGGTGTGAATTCAGGTAACTGGTTTTTTCCCTGATCACCTCCGATTGCAAAGGTCAGATCACCTATTTGCTCATCACGCCATGAGGCTATCTTGATGGCAAATTCCCTGCTTGACAACTGCTGCCCCCTTTCATCAAGCAGACACACAGGGTTCTGCAGACATTTGAGCGAACGCCTCCTGCCACCTGTTTTTTCCGGTTCAATTTCCACAACCTCAATGTTGCCAAACCCCTGGTTTCGTCCCAACTTCGCAAATCTGTCCAAATAATTTTCCGTTAATTCCAATTCAGGGCCTGACCGTATTCTGTTGACAGCCAAAATTGTAATATTCATATATTATCTTTGGCCACAGACTCTGTCGGCATCCACAGTTTTTCAATTTGGTAGAAATTCCGTACCTCAGGCCGGAACAAATGTATGATTACGTCTCCTGCATCAATCAAAACCCAATCTCCACCTTCTTTTCCTTCGATTGTGGTCTGTATCTTGAACTGCTGTTTCAGTGACTCGAGCAATTTTTCCGATAAGGACACGACCTGACGTTTAGACCTGCCAGAAGCAACAACCATGTAATCGGCGATGGTTGATTTACCTCGAAGATCAATTTCAACGGTTTCCTGAGCCAAATTATCGTCCAGAACTTTCAAGACAAGTTCCAGAAGATTTTCTGAGCTGGGTAGGGGGGTAGTGCTTGGGGATGGGATTGACAGGATGGATTTATCTAAATCCGCTTCTTTCTCTTGGGTCAGCGTATAAATCTCCTTAATGTCCTACTGGATTCATTCAAAAAAACCAACTTTCAACAAAATATTCCAGAATAATTCACAAACAGGCAAATTGTTTTGATATTGTCATTTTATTTTCTGTAACAAGAAAAATGCAAGTGATAAAATGAAATAGAAGATGTCATGGATCAAGTTGATCCTGTCAATCAAAAAAACGGAACCTCACCTGACAGAACATCTCGAAACTTGTCCATATCAATATTTCCACCTGAAAGAACTACACCTACAGACTTGCCTTTCATCAGATCCCTTTCCTGAAACAATGCAGCCAATGAAGCAGCACCAGCCCCCTCTGCAACATTATGGGTAGTTCGAAAAAGGGCTCGAATCGCTTCTGCTATGTTTTCATCCGTGACACTCACGATTCGTTCCACGCCCCTTGAATAAATATCAAAGGCCTCCTTGACGGGAACCCTTACCGCCATGCCATCGGCGAAGGTATTTGCCGAGTTGGTCTCGACCAGTTTTCCGGCCTCAACAGAAAGTTTGGCTGTTTGGGCATTTTCGGAAACAACACCAACGACATTTGTTTTCAGTCCAAGGGCATCGCGCACTGCTATAACACCACAAATCCCTGAACCACACCCGATTGGGACATAGACGGTATGCAAATCCTGATTGCTGGTAAACAGTTCCAATGCGTAAGTGGCTACTCCGCGGACTATTTCCTTGTGATATGATGGTACAAAATACAATCCTTCATCGTCGGAAATTCGCATTGCTTCTACCCTGGCTGAATCAAAATCATTTCCGAATTCTATAAGGTCGGCCCCAAAACTATCCATGGCCTGGTTTTTTTCAAATGAATTGCCATGGGGAATCACAATTCTGCAAACCAACCCGTGTGCCTTGGCAGCTCTGGCCAGACTTTGTCCATGATTACCTCTGGTTGCGGATACAATGCCTTTTGTTTCAGGTTCCGTTTTTCGCAGCCAGTCAATAAAGGTTATACCACCCCGTACCTTAAAAGCACCTATGGGCGTATGATTCTCGTGCTTTACCGAAACCTCAACACCAGTTAAATTTTGCAGCCCTGGCCATTGGATCAGGGGAGTTGGTGGCATTGATTGATAAATCAATTCACTGGCTGCAACCAATTCCTCTTTCTTGAACAACATTTGATCTACCTAGCAAAATAATTTGAGTTAATCATTTTCTGGCGAAGCGTTATCTTCGATTTCTGCCGAAGCCTGATCTTGATCTTCAACTGCAACCTGTTCGCTTTCGGTATTACCTTGAATGACTTTGGCAATGTGCTTCTTCAAAGATTCCGAGGCTAGGTCAAATGGTGACTTGCCCTTGGAATTGGGGAGGTAAGGGTCAGCACCAGAATTTATTAGAAATTCAACTGCAGAATGGTTTGAGTTCATTCGCACGATTCTGTGCAAGGGTGTGTTGCCCAGAGAGTTTTGGGCATTTGGATCGACACCAACCGAAATCAACTTTCTCAACAATTTCATATTGATTTTATTCGTCTTCAACATGGCCAACAACGTGGTGTTCTCCAAACGGTCTACAACCTTTGGATCATTGCCATGATCTAAAAGGGCTTCCAACAATTCCAAGGGGCAATGAGCATTGGTTACTGCCCTGTGTATCAGGGGAATACCATCCTTGCTTTCTTCTTCAGCAGGAATTCCGAGTCCGAGCAGATAGCTTAATACCTTACCCTTGTAGGCATTTCTTACCGCAGTATAGATGAGGTTATTATTCGTATTTTTGGTTCGGACATGGATGTCACCTCCGTGTTGAACCAGCAGGCTTGCAATTTCAACTGGTATGTATGGGTTTTGGACGGCCCACTGCAAAGGGGTCAGCCCTGTTTTCTCGGTTGCATTGATCTCGGCACCATGTTGTAACAGGATTTCTATGACCTCCTTGTGTTTCGTACATCTGGCAGCCCAGTGCAGAGGTGTAAAGCCCTTGTTGGAATCTATTACACTAACTCCCTGATTTATACACCTTTCAATATCTTCAACACCTGCCTCCCTGAAGAAACCCTTGGATCCCCAATTGTCCGAATGAAGGGTTTGCAGTTTCTTGAAAATTCTGTTGCCGGCAATATTGGGGTTGGATTCCTTTGCCAGATCATAGGGTAAATTACCTTTCTTGTCGGTCAATCCAGTCATGGCACCATAGGAAAGAAGGGTTTGTATTACCTCCGGATTGGAATTATTCATGGCCGCAAGGTGAAGTGGAGACAATCCTTCTGAATTGGTGCCATTAACCTCTGCTTCCAATTCAAGAAGTATCTTGATTATCTCAGGCTTTTCATTTGCCGAGGCTGCTGTGTGAAGTGGTGTGTCACCATTTTTATCCTTGCTGTTTATCTTAACGCCATTATCCACAAGTATCTGAATGATTTCGGGATTGGTACTACTTGCTGCAGCAATATGAAGAGGGGTTAAATCACTCGGGGTGTTGTGTTCAATTGATGCCCCTGATTTAAATAATTCCTTGATTATTTCGGGATTTGAATTATAGGCCACTGCCCCGTGCAGGGCTGTTAATCCGTTGTTCGAAACCGAATCGATTGGTACATTGGCCTCGACAAGGGTACTGATTATTTCGGGATTTGAATTATAAGCCGCAGCCCCGTGCAAGGCTGTTAAACCCTTCGAGGATTTATGCTGAACATCGGCACCAAGTTCAATCAGGGATTTCAGAATATCCGGAGATGTATTGATGATGGCAAACCAATGCAGAGGCACCAAGCCATGACTGTCAACCTTATTCAGATCGGCCGGGTCAGAATAATGCGATCTGATCATTTCCACCTGCTTGGTGTAATAGATAGCATGGTTCATAATATCACACCTTGAATTACACTTGACAACATTTAATCAGGATCTGACCAATTGGCTGTAGTCGGCAACCATCTGCTTGGCAAGTTCCCCTACTTCAAAATTGTAATCCCTGATCTGTCCGACAGGCTCAACTTCTGCTGCGGTACCTGTTAACCAGC
>WTGT01000123.1 GCA_011523445.1 Paracoccaceae bacterium | reverse complement strand
GTTTTCTTCAAAAGTTGCTGTAATTGTATCAGAAAATCGATCGAATTGCTGATAATATCTTTCGGAAAAGAACTTGATTGCCTTATCCCGAACCTGAAAGGGGTCATTGGTGGATTTAACCATGTGATGCATTTCTGGGGTAACTGAATGCTGGAGATTGCGGCAAAGAACGGTAATCACCTGAAAGGGTTCCCAGATACCGGTTTCAGAATGAACAACTGGCATGACGGAACGGTCGGGTTTGCCATCATTTTCACGTACGATAATTTGTCGTAAACGGCACTGCCATTTGAGGAATTCTTCCCTCAGCGGTACCTTCCTTGGCGTCTTTTCCCTGTTTGGAAAGAAATAAGTCATCGATTCGCTATGAGTGTCTAGCTGATTTCATATTCTCTGTCATGGCTGAGGCTGGGTATTTTTTGCCTCATTTCCCTCGCTTTATCAATGTCTATTTCTGCCACGATGACACCTGGGCTGTCTCCGCCATCTGCCAAGACCTGACCCCAGGGGTCAATGATTAGAGAATGACCATAGGAAGCTCCTCCACCGGGAATATCGCCAACGGCACAGGGAGAAACAACAAAGGCACCATTTTCAATGGCCCTCGCCCTGTTCAGGACATGCCAATGTGCTTGCCCAGTTGTTTTGATGAAGGCGGCCGGTACAGTAAGGATACTTGCCCCATTTTGAGCCAGATCCCTGTATAGTTTGGGAAATCTCAGGTCATAACAAACGGACAATCCGAGGGCACCGATACAAGTTTGCGCTATTACTGCCTGTCCACCGGGCTCTACAACGGCGCTTTCCCGATATTCAAGGGTTTCCGACAGTTTGATATCGAACAAGTGTATCTTGTCATAACGTGCGACTATCTCGCCATGATTGTTGATGACAAATGATCTGTTTCGGAAGAATTCATTGGTACCTTCAATGGCAATCGAACCACACAAGACCCACACATTGTCATTTTTCGCCTTGGCCTGAAGCTGATGAAGAACTGGGTGGTTTTCCTCCCTTGCCACGGGAGGTGAGAGCAATCCATTCCTGCTCGTTAAGCCACCGCAATATTCTGGTAGGAAAATGAATTCCGCCCCTTGGTCCACAGCTGACTGAAAATGGACCTCGATCTCTTCTTCTGCTTCCTTGAAACTTGCCCTCGGGGCCAATTGCAAACAGGCTACCTTCACCATTTTCAGAATTTCATGTAAGCCTTTCGCAACAATACCAGTGGATGGCGGTCTGACATCTGAAACTTTATCAGCAATTCCCGGGCAATCATATCCCGATCCTGCTGGTTATCGGGCAATTCAATTGAATCCGGAACCCTAACCCAACCATTGATATTGCGGTCGAATACAGCCGGCTTGCCATCTTCATAACCCATGTGGACATCTTCAAGCCAATTGAGATCATCCCACCCCATGACTTCCATGTACTCTTTCAGGAACGGCGTCAATCGATCATGATCGGGAACCAGATTAACATCATAACGGTAACCGATATGCTGACCGATCTCAACTTCCCGTTTTGAACCCAATCCATCCTTGTCCTTGATGAACTGATCGATGTCGGATATTTCCGAACCTCTATATTTTGTTCCAGCCATCTGGATACTCCTTATAAATGGTGATAGTCTTCTATGCCGACCGTATGGTTGGTACCAGCCAGCGGAACCCCGGCCATGGCCGAAGCTTCCATGGTCAATGCAGCCAAATCCTCAACCTCCAGGGAATGGATGTTCGTCTTGCCACAGGCACGAGCAAAAAGCTGTGCCTCGATCGTCAGTGTGTGAAGAAAATTGTAAACCCTTTCCGCCGCTTCATCCGGATCTAGCCGTGATCTCAAAGCCGGGTCCTGGGTAGCTACTCCAACCGGGCATCTTCCCGTATGGCAATGATAGCAATAACCGGGTTCGACACCCATTTCCTCCGGAAAATTCGCTTCTGGAATATCCTTGTTGCAATTCAGGGCCATCATTACCGAATGCCCCAGGGCAATGGCATCAGCACCCAGTGCTATGGCCTTCGCCACATCAGCACCATTCCTTATGCCACCAGCATATACAAGGCTTATCTTACCCTTCATGCCCAGATCATCAATAGCCTTTCTGGCCTGACGGATTGCCGCCATACCCGGAACCCCTGTATCTTCGGTAGCCAAATGGGGTCCTGCTCCAGTTCCGCCTTCCATACCATCAATATAAATGGAATCCGGATCGCACTTTACCGCCATTCGTACATCATCGTAGACCCTTGCTGCCCCAAGCTTCAACTGGATCGGAATTTGCCAGTCGGTAGCTTCTCTGATTTCCTGAATCTTCAGGGCAAGGTCATCAGGCCCCAACCAGTCCGGATGTCTGGCAGGTGATCTTTGGTCAATACCAGCAGGCAGTGATCTCATTTCAGCAACCTGGTCGGTTACCTTCTGACCCATGAGATGCCCACCAAGGCCCACCTTGCAGCCCTGACCGATAAAAAATTCACACCCGTCAGCCAATACCAAATGATGTGGGTTAAAGCCATAACGGGACTGGATACACTGGTAAAACCATTTGGATGAGTATCTTCTTTCATCAGGTATCATGCCACCCTCACCCGAACAAGTTGCTGTTCCGGCCATTGTGGCACCCCTTGCCAAGGCGGTTTTGGCCTCATAGGAAAGGGCCCCGAAACTCATGCCTGTTACATAGACTGGGATATCCAGCTCAAGGGGACGCTTGGCCCTTGGACCGATGATGGTCTTGGTATCACATTTTTCACGATAACCCTCAATGACAAATCTTGTCAAAGTGCCTGGCAGAAAGGTCAGATCATCCCAGTGGGGTATTTTCTTGAAAAGGGAAAATCCCCGCATCCGATAGCGACCCAATTCCGACTTGACATGAATATCATCAATAACATGCGGTGGAAAAATAAACGATTTACCGAGATTGTATCTGTCCCGCTGCATCGGTTGTTTCTGACTGTCTTCAGATTTTAACATTCCGGTTGTCTCCTGTTGAATTTATAAAATCAATTTCTTCTCGGTTGGTTCCAGATTATCGTAGTTCCATAACTGCTTGCCGGCCACGATCTTGGTGAAATGATCAATCCCCTGCTCGGGTACCATACCGTAAAGGCTGAGTTTACGATGTAACCAGCCCTTGTCCAGCTCGGTCAATTCGGCAGGAACTGCATCGACACCCAAACTCTGGATCTTGCCACCAATATAGATCGTCCCATCATACATTGAGTCACCCAGGTTCTTGCCGGCATTGCCGCAAACAATCATGCGTCCCCGTTGCATCATGAAACCCGAAAGAGCCCCGGTATCACCACCAACAATAATGGTACCGCCCTTCATG
>WTGT01000132.1 GCA_011523445.1 Paracoccaceae bacterium | reverse complement strand
CCGCATGACTGGCGACCTGTTCATGACGTACGGAGACAAACTCGATTGGGCTATCGGCCATTGCTGCCAATACGGCAATATTGGTGTGACCGCAAAGACCGAATACATGCTTTATGTCTCGGTGCTCCAAATAGTCAACAAGATGTTCGGCGACAGTTTTATTCATTGTTTCTCAACCTTTTGTCCAAAAAATTCTCCAAAGAGCTCCCGTTCATCGGGCCTGTCCTCCGGGATGGGCCTACTGACCCAAGTGTAGTTCATGAAATGCTTGAGATTGACATTTTCATTGGTGATGTTACCACCCCAGGTCCCACAGCCCAGAGAACTGGTCATTGGCATCCCATTGGTAAAACTTCCAGCATTAGCCTTCGATTGGGGTTGGCGTACCATAATACGGCTTACAGGAGCTACTAGGGCCAGGGCGTTAATGTTTTCATCATCATGGCTGTAAATTCCACATGAATGACCTTTACCACCATTTGCCAGAATCCTTTGGACGGTCGTCAAGGCTTCAGCAAAATCTTTGTATTGATAAAGAGCCATTACAGTAGTCAGCTTTTCACCTGAGAATGGGTATTCTTTACCAATCATTCCGTTATTGTCGACCATCAGGAATTTGCTATTTTCTGGTATTGTAAACCCTGCTTCCCTTGCGGTTTGCTGTGGTGGGCAAGCGATGGTTGAAAATGTACGACGCCCTTTCTGGTCCCACATTACTTTTTGAAGAAGTATTTTTTCCTTCTCATTGCATAAATACCCTCCCTCGGCCACAAGTGCCTTGATCATTTCCTTGTAGATTGAACTTTGTATCAGGATGTTGCCATCAGCAGAACACCCAGAACCAAAATCGGAAGTTTTCGATATTCGAATATTTGTGGCAGCAATATCCAGATCTGCTGTTTCATCAATTATAATGGTAGAATTCCCTGCTCCCACGCCATAAGCAGGGCTTCCAGAACTGTAGGCAGCCTTTACCATGGGTTTCCCACCGGTAGCCATGACAAGGTCACATGTTTCCATCAGGTGTTGGGTAAGTGGGATCGAAGGATTGCGAATGACCTGAAACAAGTCCCTTGGAGCTCCTACCGCATGACAGGCAGAACGAATCATTTCGACCATTTCACTTGTTGTACCTGCAGTTCGAGGATGTGGGGAAAAGATCACTGCATCACGTGCTTTCGCAGCAAAAATGGCTGTTACCGGTGGTGTGAGAGCCGGGTTTGTCATAGGTATGAGCGAGGCAATCACACCTGCAGGTTTGGCATATTTCACGATACCCTTCTCGGGGTCCTCTTCAACTATGCCGGTGGATTTCTGACGAAGCACATCTCGAAGGATACCCTGAATCTTGAATCTCTTGGCTGGACGCCCTTCCCGGTTGCCAATACCACTCTCATCAACACCCATATATGCAAGACGGGTAAAGGTTTGTTCGTTGCCTGCGTACCACCCGATTGCTTGAACTAGGCGATCTAGCATTTCCTGAGACCAATCCTCGATTTCACCCATGGCATCACGGGAACGAGATTGCATTTCTGCAATACTCAATTTATCTTTTTTAGTAAGTTGCCTGCTCATTTTTTTCCTCTTTGGACTTAGACATTGTTGAAGTTTGCAAACGGCGCTTTGATCGTGATTTTCCAAAGGAATTCTTAGCATGTACCAGACAACGGCGAGCATGTTCTTCGTATCCAAGTTCGGCCAGTCTAGTTCGGTTAGGCAATTCAATGGAATAGTTTACAGGTGGCATTCGTTCGATAATGCCATTGAAGTCAATCCAGCCTTCTCCAGGGTAAAGTCTTGCGTCCCTGGCAAGTTGGATCATGCCGACCTGGGTATCAGCTATACCCGGCAAACAATCTGAGATATGAATCATATGGAGAAGTTCTGATGGTACATGCAGGAGTTCTCCAAGGTCAACACGACTTAGGTGCAGATATAGGGTATCAACCAATATTCCTCCATTTGGTCGGTCAGAAGCACGAACAATATCCAATGCCTCATCAAGTGTTCGTAACCGTGAAAAACTGGGAAATTCGAGCTCAACAGTCAGACCGTATGGCATAGCAAGGTCACAGGTTTGGCTGTAGACATCGATAAGATAATCACGGTCGTCCCGGCTGTTGGTCCAGGCAGACATGATCATGTGCTTGGCACCTATCTCGCCACCTAACTCAAGTGCTGGTTCAAAACTACAAGGGTCGACGTCCTCGGTGATTCTGGCCAACTCAATGTCGAGGACTTGAATACCTGTTGTTGCCAAGGCGGTTTTAAACGCCTGTACCTGTGCCTTGTCTAAGGGAGATTCTAAAAATTCGTCTGGTACTCTTATTGGTATAAAGCGAGGACTGACAGCATCATAACCTGCCCTAGCCGCTATGTAAACCAATTCAACCGGTGTTGCTCCTATCAACGTCAGGTGAGACAGAGAAAAGATTGATTCTTCTGATGATAGGGTGGCAAACTTTGACATTTTGTTTGATTCAAATAATATCGGTAAATATTATTATAAACATATATGTTTAAAAATACCATATATTAATTAAAAAATATTTAATTTTAAATCATACTTCTGTCCATTTGCCTCCATTCCGGTTTGAACGAACTGATGCATCAATAAAACGTACACCTAATGCCCCTTCGGATACTTTGGGAAAATCACCCCAGCCCTCAGGTAAGTTCATGCCGTCATGTCTCGCAGCCACTGCCAGGGCAAACTCGGCATATAGATTTGCCCAGGCTTCGATAATGCCCTCAGGGAAACCGCGACCTGTACGAATCAGACGCTCGGTATCCTTGCTTACACCGTGACCATGCCCACGAGTGATGATTTGGTCGGGTTTACCATAACAATAGTATTTGAGAGTTTCGGCGTTTTCCAAATCCCATTCAAGACCACCCCTGGAGCCAAATATCCGCAAGAGCAAACCACCGCGTTTGCCAGGTGCAAGACGGGTTGCCATTAATGTACCAGGAATATTTCCGGTAAAGCGGGTAAACATGAACACCGTATCCTCCAATAATTTCGGCGTTCCGCATACATGAAATTCTGCCCTGAGGTCTGTCAAAGACAATCCAGATACGAAACTAGCAAGATGAGCGGCATGAGTACCTATATCTCCCACACAACTCGTCTGTCCGGTAATTTCAGGATCCAATCGCCACTTGACGTGTGACGCTTCAACCACATTTTCTGGTATCATCCAGTCCTGGAGAAATTCAACGTGAATTTGGTTTATATTCCCTAGCCCACCCTTGGCAACAATTTCACGTGCCTGCCTGATCATCGGAAAACAGGACATGACATAGCCCACTCCGAACACGCACCCGCTTTTGTCTGCTAATAC
>WTGT01000013.1 GCA_011523445.1 Paracoccaceae bacterium | reverse complement strand
GATATGACGGGCGGAATTGACATATTTTTCAATGAGCAATGTATCATTTCCAAAGGAAGAAAGGCTTTCTCTTTTGGCAGAATCGATCGATTCACTCATCTCGTTTTCTGATTCAACTACCCGCATCCCCCTGCCACCACCACCAGCAACTGCCTTGAGCATTACCGGGTACCCTACCTTTTCTGCCAGTTCAAGAAAAGATGCATAATCCTGATCTTGTGGATTAAACCCCTTTATGACTGGAATTCCTGCTTCGGCCATTATTGTCTTGGCTTCGTTCTTCAGCCCCATTGCTTTGATCACTTCAGGAGATGGGCCAATGAATATGATATTCTTATTGCTGCACATTTGAGCAAAATCATGGTTTTCCGAAAGGAAACCATACCCTGGGTGAATGGCATCGGAATTCGTTTTGAGAGCAATTTCAAGGATGCCATCACCATTAAGGTAACCTGTACCCATCTCACCAGGTCCTACACAGTAAGCTTCATCTGCCAGTTTGACATGTAGAGAGTTGCAGTCGTTGGGTGCATAGATGCCCACTGTTGCAATTCCCAGCCGATTGCAGGTCCGGATTATCCTGCAGGCAATTTCACCCCTATTGGCTATCAATATTTTGTTTATCACAACTGATCGTACCTATTCAGGGTGTTTGGCTACATTCTAAAGACACCGAATTCTGTTTTTTCCGTAGTTTTGCCCATTGCAACAGATAGGGTCAAGCCCAAAACCATTCTGGTATCCTTTGGTTCGATTATCCCATCATCCCATAATCTGGCAGTAGCATAATAGGGATGTCCTTCCTTCTCGAATTTATCCCGGATGGGTTGCTTGAATGCTTCCTCCTCTTCCTTGTTCCAATCCTCGCCTGCCCTCTCTAGGTTATCCCGCTTGACAGTCGCAAGCACACTGGCAGCCTGCTCACCACCCATGACCGAAATTCTGGCATTGGGCCATGTGAATAAAAACCTGGGATTGAATGCTCTGCCGCACATGCCGTAATTACCCGCTCCGAAGGAACCTCCCACGATAATTGTGATCTTTGGTACCCGTGCACAGGAAACGGCAGTTACAAGTTTTGCCCCGTCCTTGGCAATGCCCCCGGCTTCATAGGATTTTCCAACCATGAACCCGGAAATATTCTGCAAAAACACTAGGGGAATGTTTCGCTTGCAGCAAATTTCAATGAAATGCGTGCCTTTCAGCGCCGATTCCGAAAACAGAATACCATGATTGGCCAGTATTCCCACTTTGATCCCATGAATTCGGGCGAATCCACAAATCAGCGTTGTGCCGTAAAGCTCCTTGAATTCGTCAAACTCCGAACCGTCGACTATTCTTGCAATCACTTCCTTGATATCAAAGGATTTCCTGAGGTCTGTCGGTACAATTCCATTCAACTCCTGCGAATCATATTTTGGGTTGGCAGGTTCAGTATGGGAAATGGGAAAATCTGGTTCCTTGAGGTTGGATATTATTCTCCTGATTCTAGTAATCGCGTCATAATCGTTTTCAGCAAGATGATCGGCAACCCCTGAAATTCTGGCGTGAACATCACCTCCTCCCAACTCTTCGGCTGTTACTTCTTCTCCCGTAGCGGCTTTTACCAAGGGAGGTCCACCCAGAAAAATGGTGCCATTGCCTTTTACAATAATACTTTCCTCCGACATGGCAGGGACATAGGCCCCACCTGCAGTACACGATCCCATGACTGCTGCTATTTGTGGGATACCCTTCGCCGACATGGTGGCCTGGTTATAGAAAATCCTGCCGAAATGATCCCTGTCAGGAAATACTTCATCCTGATGGGGCAAATTGGCCCCACCCGAATCCACCAGATAAATACAGGGCAGTTGGTTCTGTAGTCCAATTTCCTGTGCCCGCAGATGCTTTTTTACGGTTAGAGGGTAATAGGTTCCACCTTTTACAGTCGCATCATTGGCAATAATCAGGCAGTGCCTTCCTTGAACCAAACCGATGCCGGATACCAATCCTGCGGATGGAATTTCTTCCTTGTAAACTTCTTGGGCAGCCAAAGGGGAAAGTTCCAAAAATGGAGTGCCCTCATCAAGAAGGAGTTTAACACGTTCCCTAACAGGTAATTTATTCCTGCTTCGGTGCCTTTCCATAGCTTTCTTGCCACCGCCTTCCTGAACCTTGGTGTTTAACTCTCGCAAGTCCTTGATCAAGGCCGACATTGCCTCCTGGTTTTGAACAAATTCAGGAGAAGATGGATCAATTGATGAAATAATCTGATTCATGATTTACCAATATTCTTGAGTTTATGATTCATCTGTCACTTGCTTCCCAGTTGGGATTAATCCAAACCTCTGCATTTTCATCAGGTGGAAGGGTTTTTCCAAGGATAAAATCTGCACCTTTCTCGCCAACCATAATGGAAGGTCCATTGGTATTGCCATAGGTTAATTGTGGGAATATCGAGCTGTCAATTACCCTGAGATTATCAACGCCGATTACTTTGCATTGGGGATCAACAACAGCAAGTTTATCATTTGCACTACCCATTCGACAGGTTCCTGAGGGATGATAGGCACTCTCAAGATGTTCCCGGACAAATTGATCGATTTCGTCATCGGCAATTACATTTTCACCGGGCTGTATTTCCTTTCCCCGATAGGGATCAAAAGCTGGTTGAGCAAAAATCTCCCTGGCAACAGCTACGCATTTTCTGAAATCCCTGATATCCTTTTGTTCAGCTAGATAGTTGAATTGTATCCTGGGTGGTGTATTGGGGTTGCTGTCCCCGAGTGAAACCTTCCCTCTTGAGGAGCACCTCATTGGTCCGATATGCATCTGATAGCCATGACCTTCGGAAACTGCCTGACCATCATACCTGATGGCAATCGGGAGGAAATGAATCTGAATATCGGGATATTCCACTCCAGGGGATGACCTGATGAAGGCACAGCTTTCAAAGTGGTTGGATGTTCCAACTCCAGTCCGGAAAAGGGTCCATTGAACCCCGGCAATGAATTTGGCCGGCCAATTCCAGTATTTGTAAAGGGAAACATCCTGTTTGCAAGCCTGCTGGATATAAACTTCCGGATGATCCATCAAATTGCTTCCAACTCCGGGGCGGTCAACCAGAACTTCTATCCCCAATTCAGCTAATTCTTCTGCAGGACCAATGCCGGATAACATGAGCAATTTGGGAGAATTAAAGGCTGAAGCAGAAACAATAATTTCCTTGTTGGCCCGAATTACCTCCCTTCTTTGGCCAATTTCAACCTCAACTCCAACAGCTTTCCTACCTTCGAAAATTATCCTGCGGGCCAAACACCTGATCATTTCGACATTGGACCTTTGCAAGGCGGGCTTGAGATATGC
>WTGT01000085.1 GCA_011523445.1 Paracoccaceae bacterium | reverse complement strand
CATCCTTTCTCCATAAAACTGTTTGATTAAATTTTATTGGAATATTTTTATTTGAACTTTTATTCAACCGCTCAGGAAATGTGTATTTGGATTTACGGAATAAACCGAACAAAATGATGGCTTGAATAAATATCTCCAAAACGTTCAGCCTACCATCTAGGCGGGGCTACTTCTTTTGAATTATTTTGTGGTGCTTGTCTCAATATCTGTGAATAGGTTAAATTACTAGTCTTAGAGGCAAGACAATGTAGGATTTATCTAACCTTTCAGGAAAATTGAGAAAAACAGAGAAGGAATCGATCCAAGCCACTTATAGTCAAATGGTTTCGTGCTACTATTATCCATTTCTGGAGGTCGCAATAAAATAATTCCATTTCACTGTTTCTCTCCTTAATTAATCCAAAATCAATTCCATCGTGCTTTCCTCGGCTCTTGGTTCAACCGCACCAGCCAACATAAAGCGTGCACCTAATTTCTTAAGTTTATCGGCATAAGCCTGATTAACAGCAGGGACAATACTGTCCATATCCTCAGGCTGCTGGGCTTTAATCGTCACAATGGTCTTATCTAATTTGATTTGACCAGTAGGGTCTACGAGAAATGCACTATGCCAAGATGGTTCGCCGTAAGTATAGCTGCGGCAAAATACACGATTACCCACCGTGACAAATAATATGTCGATGAATCGATGGGTAAAGCCAGCGCGTATTTGATGTTTTAGGGAATGGTTGACTAGCTCGGCCAGTTCTTGTTGTGTGTCAGGAAGTGTTGTAGATTTGCGCAGGGCAAGCCGCAAGAGCTGAATAGCTTGCCTGATGAGCAATTTGGGTAAATCAATTGCAATGTTTGAAAGATTGCTGGTCATTTGTTCCTAATACCAACGTTAATATATTGCTTTTACACTTCTCGCTAGGCTTTTCCAACCGTCACCACATACAATTTTTGGCAAACCTTCATTTGCATAAATGATCTGAGTTAAATAAGATGTTTTTTTTTCAAAAGTAAATTGTAATGGAGGTAAGAATGAAGCGAATCGTAATTTCAAAGATTATCGCATGCTTTTTCATACTAACCAGCAGTGGTGTTTTTGCTCAAACACAACTTTCCATGTGGTACCATGGTGCTGGTAATCATTTGGAAGGTGAACTTGTCCAGCAAATCATTGATGACTTCAATGCAAGTCAGAGTGATTGGGTAGTCTCCTTGGAATCGTTTCCTCAGGAATCATATAACGATTCAGTGACTGCGGCCGCCTTGGCAGGGAATTTACCTGATATCATTGACGTTGATGGTCCAATATTGCCAAATTGGGCTTGGGCAGGTTATATGGCCCCACTCACGATCGATGAATCCAAACTTGATGGTTTTCTTCCTGGTTCATTGGGAAGGTGGAATGGAGAGCTTTATGCTGTTGGTCTGTGGGATGCAGCCTGTGCCATTTTTGCCAGAAAATCTGTTCTGGAAACCAATGGTATCAGAATTCCAACCCTTGACGCTCCATGGAGTCATGAGGAATTTGATGCTGCCCTCGTAACCCTGCAGAATTCCGGTGATTTTGACTATGCCCTGGATTTGGGAATGGCGTGGACCGGGGAGTGGTATCCCTATGCGTTTGGTCCTTTCCTGCAGAGTTTTGGAGGTGACATCATCGATGTCGAAGCCAATATGGCCAATGGTGCCCTGAACGGGGATGCCGGCCTTGCCTTTGGTGAATTCTGGCAATCACTATTTGCCAGGAATCTCGTACCTGGTACAAGCCAGGATGGTGCTGATAGGGAAACAGGATTCATCAACGGAAGTTATGCCTTGCAGTGGAATGGCAACTGGGCAGCCCTACCAGCTCTTGAGGCCTTTGGTGATGATATGCTCTTTCTGCCAGCCCCAGATTTTGGTACAGGACCCAAAATCGGTGCAGCAAGTTGGCAATTCGGAATTTCATCCACGTCCGAGCACAAGGATGGTGCAAGCGCCTTTATCGAGTTTGCCATCCAGGACAAATATCTCTCGGCCTTCTCCAAGGGTATTGGCTTGATTCCCCCAACAGAAGCCGCCTCGGCCATGACACCCAACTATTCACCGGGTGGTCCGTTGGAAGTCTTTTATGGTCTGTCCAACGCCCAAGCAACCTTGAGGGCTGTAACACCCGCATATGTCGTTGGTGGAAAGGTTTTCGAGAAAGCCATGGCCGATATAGCCAACGGAGCAGATGTTGCAGATACACTTGATGCTGCAGCTGACGAGATCGATGCGGACATCGATCAAAACAATGGCTATCAATAAAATTTATTGATTCAAAAATTCATGCTGGGGCCTATTTTCGGGCCCTGGCATTTCAGGATATGAGTATCCATTAATGCCCAACAACAAGGTTCTTGCCATCAGACGACAAAATTTTGCCGGATGGTCAATGGCATTACCTGCGTGCCTATTGGTTTTTACGTTCCTGATCCTTCCCTTTTTCATGGCTTTTGGCCTGTCCCTTACCAATCAAAGACTAGTTTCACCAAATCCTACGGAGTTTGTTGGTTTTGACAATTTCCAACAAATGCTCGGAATTAGCCTGCTGACGATGGAACCGGATTTAGATGATGCAGGGAATATCAAGATTGATCAGGAAGGTAATCCCGTTTATCCAAGGGTCAGGAATTTTACCCGTAACCAAGACGACTTTCCTCAATATTTCAAAAAAAGGGAATGGTTCAGGATAGGACTTCCAAATGACAAAATGCTGGTTGTGTTATCCCAGGATGTTGTTTTCATGAAAGCCTTGTTTAATACCTTGCTATTTGCATTGATCGTGTGTCCAATCCAGGCAGGATTTGCTCTTGGGCTGGCCTTGTTGATCAACCAACCCTTGCGGGGTATCAATATTTTCAGAACCATTTATTTTGCACCGGTGGTCATTTCAATGGTTGTGGTCTCCTTGCTCTGGCGGTTTATCTATGACGGGCAAAATGGCTTGCTGAATGCTCTGCTTCAGATGTTCAGCCTCGGTTTGTTTGAACCGGTTGATTGGCTCGGAAATACCTCTACTGCTCTACCTGCCATAATGGCAATGTCAATTTGGCAGGGTGTTGGATTTCATATGGTGATCTGGCTGTCAGGATTGCAAACCATTCCCATTTCGCATTATGAAGTAGCCAGAATTGAGGGAGCAACCAGATGGCAGACTTTCCGGTTTGTAACCTGGCCAAGTCTTCGAAACACTGCAATTTTGGTCATGGTCATTATTACCATGCAGGCTTTCACCCTTTATCCACAGGTACAGGTAATGACACGAGGTGGTCCCCTGGATTCAACCCAAAGTCTGGTCTTTCAGGCTGTGGTCAGGGGATATGAGAAGCAGGATATATCAGGTGGTTCGGCAATTTCAGTACTGCTGTTCCTGCTTGTCTTGTCAATTTCCCTATTCCAACGGTACTTAACAAGGGAGAAAGACTGATGCCTGCACATAAAATGGTAGGTTTGGCGTTGCGATACCTGTTGCTGATTTGGATAGCAATGATCTTCATTTTCCCGATATTATTCATGGTCGTTTCCTCACTGAAACCGGATTTGCAGCTTTTAATGGACAGTTCCTCCCTCAGAGCGTTTTTACCTGTGGGGGATATTTCTTTTAACAACTATGCAAGTGCCTTTGATCGGGCTCCGATATTCTTCTTTATTTTCAATTCCGTCATGATCACCGGAATTACGATAGTTTGTTCCCTTTTTCTGTGTTCCCTTTCAGCCTTTTCCTTTGTCTTTTTGACATGGAAGGGTAAGGGGGTGGTTTTTGCAATAATTCTGGCGACTTTCATCGTTCCTTTTGAGACCATCGCCATTCCCCTGCTTCTCATCGTCAATAACCTCCCTTGGATAGGATTGGACGGTTTCAAAACCTCCTGGATCAATAGTTATCATGTGCAAATCATTCCATTTATTGCAGATGCTTTAACGATTTTCCTTTTCGTTCAGTATTTTCGTGACCTTCCCAAGGATCTGGTTGAAGCTTCAAGGATTGATGGTGCGACATGGTTTCAAGTCTACCGACGGGTAATTATGCCCCTGTCAGGTCCCATCGTAGCAACGGCGGCCATCCTCAAATTCCTGATGATGTACAACAATCAACTTCTTTGGCCCATCATGGTTGTTCAGGAAGAAACCTATCGACCGGTAATGCTGGGACTTCAATATTTCTTTCAGTTAAATACCCAGTGGGGAGAAATCATGGCCTATCTGACGATCATAACCATACCGGTATTATTATTCTACCTGGTATTGCAAAAGGCCTTCATTGCATCAATTGCCAGTACCGGAATAAAAGGATAGTGAGTAATGGGACACGTTTCTCTTAAATCATTGAACAAGTTCTACGGTGACCTGGAAGTCATTCCGAACCTGGATCTTGAGATACCCGAGGGTTCATTTACAGTATTGGTGGGCCCTTCTGGTTGCGGCAAGTCAACAATCCTTAGGCTGATAGCAGGATTGGAGGAAGTAACCAAAGGTGAAATCCTTATCGATGACAATGATGTTACCTATCTGGAACCCTCTCAACGTGAAATCGCCATGGTTTTTCAAAGCTATGCCTTATATCCTCATATGACGGTTGCGGAAAATATTGGATTCGGACTGACATTGGCAAAACTACCAAAGAGCGATATTAGGAAACGGGTACTGGAAGCAGCCAAGATATTGCAACTTGAGGACTTGCTGGAACGAAAGCCAAAAGCCCTCTCGGGTGGTCAACGACAAAGAGTAGCCATAGGTAGGGCCATTACGAGGAATCCCAAGGTATTTCTGTTTGATGAACCGCTTTCCAACCTTGATGCCTCGTTAAGAAGCCAGATGCGGGTTGAACTGACAGAGTTACACTCGCAGATCAAGGCAACCATGATCTATGTTACCCATGATCAGGTCGAGGCCATGACTATGGCTGATCAAATTGTTGTGTTGAGCAAGGGAAATATAGAGCAGGTTGGAAATCCGATGGAACTCTACGAGTTTCCCCAAACCCTATTTGTAGCCAGATTTATTGGATCTCCCAAGATGAACATTTTTCAGGGTGAAGTAGCAGCAAAATATCAATGCCAAACTCTAGGTGTAAGGCCTGAACATATGGAAATTTCCCATGATAGCGGTATTTTGAAGGGAAGTATCAGGCATATAGAAAAATTGGGTGCGGACACTTTGGTCTATTCACAAATTCCTGGTTATGACCCGGTTACTGCAAGGATAATCGGCAAGTTGGAAATGAATATTGGGGATCCGATCACCCTCAAATTTTCAGACAATCACGTTCATAGATTCAAGGATGGAATAAGAATTGACTCTTGAACCGTTTTGGTTTTAATCCACCAGTTTTGATCTAAATCTAACCAGAAATGTTTCTGTATTGAGCTATTCCCGTTTGATGCAATTTTCGTCAGGAGACATGTACATGACCTTGAATCCACTTCTACAGAACTGGGACACTCCCTTCGGTCTTCCGCCATTTGACAAGATAGAGGACAGACATTTCAGTGAGGCACTTGACCATACGCTGGAAAACTCCCTGCAGGAATTCAATCGGATTGGCGAGAATAAGCAAACACCTACCTTCGAGAATACCATAGAAAGAATGGAGCTGGCGGAAAAGCAATTGAATGATGTTGCAGGAGTTTTCTTCAACCTGAGTGCATCCAGCAGCAATGAGTTGCGGAGGAATCTTGAAACAGAATTTTCTCCCAAGTTCGCCAAGTATTCATCAGATATAATTTTGAACGGAAAATTGTTTCAAAGAATTGATCACCTTTGGAAAAACCGGGATCAATTAGCCTTGAATCCTGAGCAAAACAGGGTTCTGGAACTGTATCACAGGAACTTCCTTCGGTCCGGTTGTGATCTCAATGAGAAAGACAAGGAAAGATTGAGGTACCTGAGGGAACAACTTGCGTCCCTGACAACGAACTTTTCTCAAAACATATTGAAAGAGGAGAATGAATGGTACCTTGAGGTATCCGAAGATAAGTTGGATGGGTTGCCTGGATATCTGGTTGAAGGTATGAAAATTGCCGCATCTGAAAAGAACCTTGGGGGATATGTCATAACCCTCAATCGTTCCCTTATTGTTCCCTTTCTCCAGTACTCATCCAGAAGAGACCTAAGGGAAATTGCCTACAATGCTTGGGTTGGTCGAGGAGCAAACCAGAATGAGAACAATACCGAGGACATCATTGACAAGATCCTGAAATATCGTTTCGAGTTGGCCAGATTGTTGGGTTTTGAAAACTATTCCGAATTCAAGCTGAAAATCGAAATGGCCAAGTCTCCTGACAAGGTTCGCAATTTGCTCGAACAAGTCTGGCAACCTGCCAGGGAGCAGGTAATTGCTGACCGTTCAATACTTCAGGACATGTTGCAGGAAGATGGAATAAACGATGCACTGAAACCCTGGGACTGGAGGTATTATGCAGAAAAACGGAGATTGGTGGAATTTGATTACAATGAAAATCAGGTCAAGAAGTATTTTCAATTGGACCTGATGCTTGAAGCTGTCTTCCATTGCGCAAACAGATTGTTCGGATTGACTTTTATCAAATTGGATGTCCCCTTGTATCATCCTGACTGCAGGGCTTGGGAAGTTCGCAAGGATAACCAACATCTGGCCATATTCATCGGAGATTATTTTGCCCGATCCGGCAAAAGGTCCGGAGCTTGGTGTTCAGCTTTCAGATCACAGCGTAATTTGGGTGAACGAGTCAGACCAATTACGGTCAATGTTTGCAATTTTGTCAAACCGGAGGAAGGTGAACCTTGCCTGTTGTCATTTGATGATACACGAACCCTGTTTCACGAATTCGGCCATGCCTTGCACTCCATGCTTTCCGAGGTGACATACGAGAGCATTTCAGGTACTTCGGTAGCCAGGGATTTCGTTGAATTGCCTAGCCAGCTATTCGAACACTGGATGGAACTGCCTGATATACTGACAAAATTCGGACTCCATTCCGAAACGGGTGAACCAATACCGGATTCATTGTTGAGTAAGGTTTTAAGAGCCAGAAATTTTGATATGGGTTTTGCAACCGTAGAATATCTTGCAAGTGCTTTTGTTGACCTTGAACTTCATGATGATAACCCACCTGACAATCCCTTGGAGAGGGCCGAAGAGATACTTCAGAAAATTGCATTGCCTCCAGAAATCAAAATGCGACACGGTACCAGCAATTTTTCCCATGTCTTTGCAACCGACGGATATTCCTCCGGATATTACAGTTATATGTGGTCGGAAGTCATGGATGCCGATGCCTTCGAATGCTTCCTGGAGGAAGGGGGTCCCTTCAATCAGGCAACGGCCCAACGTTTGGAAAAGCATATCCTGTCGGCTGGTGGATCAAGGGAGGCAGATGAACTTTATCTGGAATTCAGGGGCAAATTGCCAACTCCCGAGGCCTTGTTGAAGAAACGGGGATTTCTGACCCCATAACCCGCTTCACCATTCAGTTTATAATTCGTGATGAATTAAGGTGGCGGCTAGATTTATCTTGTCAAATCCTATCTAAGGGAGATTCATCTTGCAACGGAGTGTGGGTACTTGACCATATGTCCAGCAACTTTTCCTCGTGATCCTTGGGAATCTAGCGATCAATATCAACATCAATGGGTGTATCAATCTTGGCATGGTCTATCCCACCAGTGAGATTAAGCTCCACGCCTTCCCTCTTCTTCAGATGGCTGACTATAATGAGAGCGGAACTGAAGCTGGCTAGTTCACCTCCCGTGGACAGCATCTTCTTAAGGGTTTTGGGTTTTTTGCCAAGCTCTTCTGCCAGTGTTTTAAAACCAATCGTTGCATTGACATAAGTCCGTAATAAGACCATGCAGGTCTTAATGTCATTATCAATAAGGGCTTTAATTGCTTCTTGCAATATATCAATGCGGAATGCTGGATCCTTTTTGACCCGCCGATTGATTGTTTCCTGGTAATTACGTGTGAGGGCCATCTTCCGTCACCTTTCTATTCATGTAGTCAGTCCAGTACTCTTGGGCTAGAGTAATATCCCTTATTGCCGCTTTTTTGTTCCACCGGTCAATAAAATCACAACCCTATTGCTATCCAGCCCGAAATAAATCCTGTATCCAGGACCATAGAAGATTCTTCGTTCCAGAACACCCTTACCAACAGATTTCACATCTCCCAGATTTCCGGCTTCCATTCTGGCGATTGCCGTTAATACTCTTGAGGCTGCGTTATTATCTAGTTCAAGAAACCATTCATCATAGGGAATCACCCGATCTTCGGTTTGATAAACAATAATATCTTATCTTGCCACACATCTTACGATATATCATACCAATAAGCATAACAAGATCCGCCAAATAGCAAATGAACTATTCGAAAATTTCCTCTGGGTCCACACCCCAGAGATTAGTTTTTTGAACCCAACCCTTGAAGCCATTGGATTCTATTTCGCACCAATCCAGTTCGCATTTCAGGACATCACCAATTACTTTTTCCTCTGCAAGTGCTATTGTTTTGGAATTTTCATCAGACAGGGCCTTCAGAGGAGTATTGTCCCTTGTGATCAACACCGTTCTTTTTCCTGTCAAAAGGGAGGAGAACATCCAACCTCCAACACCATCCTGGGTTTCCACCAATCGCCAGCTTCCATCCTCATCCAGTACCCGAAGCGGTATCCCTGGTTTGATGAATACCCAATTGACGGCATATTTTATATTGCTGCCCTTTCTGGCATTGCCCCGGGTTGCTTTCATTGAAACATATCTTGGTATGGGTAATCCGGTTTCCTTGCCAATCTTGTACTCAACTTCCGCAACTTCTGTTTCCTGAGACAAGGAGATACCGGGGTATCCAAAAACTAATATTATCAAAAGAAAGAGTTTTATTGTCTGCTTCATTGTTTTTTATCGTAATGATTGGTGAAATGGCTAAAATTTATAACTATTCATTATGTTGGTGTACCAACCAATTTGATATATTAGTTTGAAATTTAATTTTCCATGTTGGACTAACAAATGGCCAAATCAAAGTTGAATGTAGTTCTTACCAGAAAACTGCCAGATATTGTTGAAACCCGAATGTCTGAGCTATTCAATGTCAGAGTCAGAGATGATGATCATCCGATGACAAGAAATGAATTGGCTGCAGCAATGGCCTGGTGTGACGTTTTGGTACCTACCATTACCGATTCAATCGATCAGTCCCTGTTGGCTCATGCTGGTGACTCCCTTGGTTTGATAGCCAATTATGGTGCCGGATTTGATAATATCGATATTCAGACCGCAAGATTACGAAACATCCTTGTTTCTAATACACCAGGAGTGAATTCTGAAGACACTGCTGATATGGCCATCTGTCTGATGCTGGCAGTAACCAGAAGGTTGCGTGAAGGTTTCAGGCAAATGAAGAAGGGGGAATGGCAGGGTTGGGCCCCAACGGCATTAATGGGTACCCGGCTTGGCGGCAAACGATTGGGTATCCTGGGTATGGGCAGGATTGGCACTGCCGTCGCCAAGCGTGCCAAGGTGTTTGGAATGCAAATTCATTACCACAATCGGAAAAGGGTTCACAAGGATTTGGAAAATGAGCTAGATGCAACCTATTGGGAAAGTCTTGACCAAATGGTGAGTCGCATGGATATCATTTCCATCAATTGCCCCCATACTCCCTCAACCTTTCACCTAATGAATGCCCGCCGTCTGAAACTTCTGAAGGAGAATGCCATCATCGTCAACACTTCAAGGGGAGAGGTCATTGACCAAAATGCCCTCACAAGAATGCTGCGCAAAGGGGAAATTGCCGGGGCAGGCCTTGATGTTTTTGAAAAGGGCAACGAAATCAACCCAAGATTGATGAATCTGGATAATGTTGTGCTTTTGCCTCATATTGGTTCTGCCACCCTTGAAGGAAGGGTAGAAATGGGGGAAAAGGTACTCATCAATATCAAAACCTTTGAAGATGGGCACCGACCACCGGATCTTGTCGTTCCCAGCATGATGTAATTGCAGGTTCCTAGACCGTTTCAACTCCACAAGTAAGACAGCCTTTTCTGTATGCTGTTCTGATTGTCCTGCTTTCACCATAGAGGGCATCCCAAATCAACAATCTCCTTTCCAAGATTTTGCCAGCACCGGTAATCAGTTTGATGGTTTCTGATGCCATTATCGTACCGATAATACCTGGCAGGGAACCCAAAACACCCAATTCAGAACAGGTCTGGGCCATTTCTCCTGTCGGTTCTTCAGGGAAAATGCATTCATAGCATGGCTTGCCAGTAAATACGGAAACCTGTCCCTCCCACTGGCTTATGGCACCAAAGACAAGGGGTATGCCGTTTTTCATACAGCATCGATTGATGACCTTTCGACTGGTAAAACTATCCGTTCCATCAACAACCACATCACAATTCCCTACCAGAGAGTCGACGTTTGCTTCATCAAGAGGATAGTCGTGAATTGAAATGTCAGTATAGGGGTTTTGTTTCAGCAGATTTTCCCTGGCACTTTCAACCTTGGACAAACCTACTTGTGTTTCGTCGAAAATAACCTGTCTCTGGAGATTCGATATATTGACCTTGTCAAAATCCACCAGTCTGATTGCACCTACTCCAGCTGCATTGAGATACTGCAGGACTGGCGTTCCCAATCCACCTGCCCCAATCACCAGAACCCTAGCATTTTTCAACTTGGCCTGACCAGAGCCCCCAATATCCTTGAGCACGATATGCCTTGCATAACGCTGCAATTCGTCGGGTGAGATTTTTTTTGTGGCTGCTTTTTCTATCAAGTTAAACCTGGATCATTTTACCGAATTATCTTCTCCACCATTCAATATGGATGTGAAGCAATATCTGTTTGCCTGTCATTACCATCAAGTAACCTCTACTTGCCTGTTGAGCCGAATCCTCCCTCGTTTCTTATCGTCGGAGATAATGTGTCGACTTCTACAATACTGACTCTTTCCACCTTGCAAATGACAAGTTGGGCAATCCTGTCTCCATGTCTAATCCTGAATTCCTTTTGGCCAAGGTTGATCAGGAGTATTCCCACTTCACCCCTGTAGTCGCTGTCAATGGTTCCAGGGGAGTTTAATATCGAGATTCCATGCTTGAATGCCAATCCCGATCTAGGCCGAATCTGCGCCTCATAACCATGGGGAATGTTAATTTTCAAACCTGTTTGAATCAACTGCCTTTCACCTGGTCCAAGTAAAATACCATCTGCACGATTCTCTTTTTCTAGATTCGCCCTGAGATCCAATCCGGCAGAATGTGGCGTTGCTCGTGCAGGTAAGGCAACTGCGGGATCGCTACCCTGTACCCTGACAATGGTTAGGGTAACCAAATCAGGTTCCTTCACTGTTGATATATTGGTAAATCCTGTCGGCAAGCCTTGCCCCGACTTCTTTCTTTGACATTCTGGGCCATTTGTCATTTTCAGTACGACTCAGGAAAAGTATTTCATTGAAATCACCCCCCATCGTGTCGGTTTCTTCCCCTATGTCATTTCCCAATATCCAATCGCAGCCCTTCTTCTCAAGCTTCTTGATTGCATTGGCCTTCAAATGATTTGTTTCGGCAGCAAAACCCACAACCAATCTTGGCCTGTTTTTTTTATCCTTTGAGATCACTTGAAGAATGTCCGGGTTTTGAACAAAGGAAAGTTTCAAACCTTGTGACTGATTTTTCTTTTTCAATTTATGATCAGTATATTCAGCTATTTTCCAGTCGGAAACCGCTGCTGCAGAAACAAAGACATCTGCCGGTAGGGAACTGGTTGCGGCGTTCAACATTTCATTGGCAGAATTAACATGGATAATTTCCATTCCCGCTTGGGGCAATGCACTCCCAGGCCCGGCTATAAATACAACTTCAAAACCTTTTTCATAAAGTGCATTGGCGATTTCACTACCCTGTTTGCCTGAAGAATGGTTGGAAATGTATCTTACGGGATCAATTGCCTCTCTTGTCGGCCCTGAGGTAACTATGGCCCTGTACTTTCTTTCGAAAGGAAGATCAAATCTACGCTCAACCTCAGCAACCATATCAACCGGTTCCAGCATCCTGCCCATGCCGTACTCACCACATGCCATTGAACCATGGGTAGGTCCGATAAATTCGTAACCATAGGATTTGAGCCGTTCAATATTGATCTGGGTTGCCCTATTTTCCCACATTCTGACATTCATGGCTGGTGCAAATACCACTTTGCTGGTGGTTGCCAGAATTATTGCCGAGGCCAAATCATTGGCCAAACCGGTGGCCGCCTTAGCCAAAAAATCAGCTGTTGCAGGAGCAACGACAATCAGGTCAGCCCATCTGGCCAATTCTATGTGACTGAAATGTGCTTCGTTTTCGGGGTCGAATAGATCAGTGGGAACACTGTTTCCAGTAATGGAGGCAACCGCCAAAGGCGTAATGAAATGTTCTCCTGCCCTGGTTAATATCCCCCTGACCTCAAAGTTTTTTTCTTTTAACCTTCGTATAAAATCCAATGATTTGTAGGAAGCAATTCCACCGCCTATAATCAGCAGGATTTTTTTCTGATCATTCATTTCATTGCCTATCCATAATTGGTTCCATACAAAGTATATCATAAACTAATAAATGTTAAGGTTGTTGATCTGTTGACCATAAATCCCCGTGAAAATTTTGATTCAATTTTTCCTTGTCTTGGTATAAACACACTTGGTTTTATGGTAATACCAAAACAACAAATTAACCACCGATAGGGTTTACTATTCTGTCCTGAACTTATGGATTAATTCTATTCGGGCTAAGAGTCTTAGATTTGTTTTTTTGGTATGGCAGATTTATTTTATCGTTCCAAAGACATCCTCTTTAAGTTCATTATATACCTCCTGTGTTTGCCGGAGAGCCGGGACCAAATACTGTAGTGCAAACTCAACACGGCTATTACCGAGGGTCCGCAGCTCAGTAATCTGTCGAATTTTTTCGAAAAGATCTCTGGTAATATCTTTAATGTTTTCTGGCCCTTGTTGGTTAGCTAGCAAGTTTCGCCGTTCATCAAGTATTTTGTCAACCGACATTTCATCAAACCCATGTGATCGAAGAAATGTACTTATCACCTTGGGATCATAGAGATAATCTTCCAGTTCCCTCCGCCTCAATACATGTGTTTTTTCAGCAATTTTTTGTTGCCTCTCAACATCTGTCATATCATCCCGATCAATGACCGCAAAGATTTCAGTGGCTTCTGCAATCTGCTTAATAATGACTTTCAGGTGTTTTGATTTGACTACTTCATTGGATCCCCCTCTTGATATAAACAATGTCTCAGGGAACTCGTCTTCAAAAATTTTATTGTAACATTTGGCATCAAAACTTTGATCAATGCTGTCGGCATTCCCCTCACAAAGAATGATCCTATGAGGGGCTACCAAAGAAGCCAAGTCATCAAGTGTGATTGCGTATATGTTTTCCCAGAACGCACGATTTGGATGACTTGGTTTAATCGTGACCGCATTATCGAAGTTGTGATTGGAAAAGTCTAGAAATGTAACTTCGTCAGGTTCTTCTTGCTGAATCCGATAAGCTTCCCGTACAACTCCAATAGAATGTGTAGCAACCCACAATTGGGTTTTCGGTGGAAGCAATTTAAGGATGGTAGCAATCAATCGTCCTTGTAGACCAGGAGCAACATGTAATTCCGGCTCATCAATGCAAAATACGGCATTTGGAGTTTCCTCACGCTTTACAAATACATCGAGAAGAATATCGAAGGCTGCTTTCTCCCCACCCGACAGGTTCTTGTAATGAAAGTCGTTTGCCATGCCTTTTGAAAACCTGAAGGCACCGGATTTCATCGCTCCAAAATCCTGTAGCAGCAATTCTGGGGCCGTAAAGAGTTTGCGCATTGCATCATGTAATTCCCCGAGAGCTTGCTGGCGATATTCTCCTATTGTCATATCTCTACGAGCACTGGAAAAAAGATCATCCAATCCTTTACCTGCCAGTAGTTGAAAATTTTTTGAAACAGCAGAATCTATATCAATAATTCTTTGAACTCTTGGAAATTCATTACTTTTTCTTGCAGCTTGAAATTGTTCAATTCGAAAGTCAGCTTCATTCCGATATGCTGATCGAACTTGGAATGCCGTTTTCATATCGACAGTATCATTT
>WTGT01000275.1 GCA_011523445.1 Paracoccaceae bacterium | reverse complement strand
ATCGAAAACCCCTCCTGAAAAAGGATGTGGTTGGAGCCGATGGGTTGAAAACGGGATATACAAGTGATGCAGGCTATGGTCTTGTAGGGTCCGCAATACGTGATGGTAGAAGAATGATTTTTGTTATCAATGGACTGCCAAGCTCAAAACAAAGAAGTGACGAGGGAGAAGCCATAATTGAATGGTATTATCGCCAATTTCGACAAGTTACTTTAATTGAGAAGGAACAGGAAATAACTGTGGCTCCGGTATGGCTTGGAAGCGCTAAGGAGGTCAGATTAGGACTGGCAGAAGAGTTGTCTGTCCTGATACCTGTCGCAAACAAGGATAACCTTGAAGTCAGTGCCCATATAGACAATTTTACTCATGCTCCAATAAACAGGGGTGATGAAATCGGATATTTGAAAATTGTCATACCGGATTTTGATCAAACGATTGAAGTACCCATGATTGCCCTTGAAGATATAGAAATGGGTACGGTTATCGATCGGGTTGAAGCGGCCATTTGGTCCTTGATATGGAAATATTTTCCAGAAGAAAGTGAACCTGCTAGCTGATGGCTTACAAAGGGAAATTCATAACATTTGAGGGAATCGATGGTGCAGGTAAATCCACTCAGGTCAAACTTTTGCAACAAAACCTTAACAGCAAGGGGTTTGATTGTATTGTCACCAGAGAACCCGGTGGTTCAACCGGAAGTGAAAAACTGCGTAAAATACTTGTTGATAAAAACAAATACAATTGGTCAAATCTATCCGAGCTCTTACTGTTCTTTGCAGCCAGGAAAGATCATGTTGAAAAAACAATCCTCCCCGCACTTAATGATGGTAAAATTGTAATTTGTGATCGATTTACTGATTCCACACGTGTCTATCAAAGTCAAGGAAAGCAGGATTTAGGTGAATTGATCGAATTGCTTCAATCCAAGGTTATTCAGCTTGATCCAGATCTAACCTTCATTTTAAGGATTAATTCTGAAATTTCACTGCAAAGAACAAATAGCCGACAGGATGGGGACTGGAGAGTAAGTAGCCTCTCAAGTGAAAGATTGATGCAGGTTATCAATGGTTTTTCTGATCTGACAAAGCAATTCCCTAATCGTTGTTTTGAAATATCCACTGAAACAAGTCTGGAAGAATCGGCAAAAAAAATACTTGAACGAACAATGGAAATACTAGAGTGAACCCGGAGGAATTTGAATCTGACAAACTTGAAGGGGTTCCCCATCCCAGATTTTCCAGACGGGTAATCGGTCAGGAAAAGGTCAAGAACCAATTTCTCCAGGCTTACAATCAAAACAGAATGCACCATGCATGGTTGATGTGTGGACCAAGGGGTATCGGCAAAGCCACCTTGACCTGGTACCTTACCAAATTGCTTTTGACCAGTAATCTTTCGGGAATGCTTGAAACAGGTGAAATCAACATCAACTTTGATGATCCGGTGGTTTCAAGGATTGAAGCCTTGTCGGAACCTCACCTTAAGCTCATAAGAAAAAATTTTGATACAAAAACCAAAAAGATCAAGGCAGAAATCACGGTTGACAATATCAGGGAATTAGTTGAATTTTTTGAGTTCACTTCACCAGACGGTAAGCCAAGGATCGCCATAATCGATTCAATAGATGAATTGAATGTCAATGCGTCCAATGCCTTACTGAAGGTATTGGAAGAACCACCACATAATTCATATTTTTTTCTTGTCAGTCACTCACCTGAATCCCTGTTGCCGACGATCAGAAGCAGATGCTTGGCTGTTCATTGTGAAAACTTGAGGGCTGATGATCAACTGTACCTGTTGACTGAATTCGGGTTTATCTCGAATGACCAGGTCAAGAAAGTTGTAAGAGTTTCTCGGGGTTCAGTTGGTGAAGCGATCAGAATCATCAATCATGATGGTTTGAAATTGTATGCATCTATTGTAGAAATTTATAAGGATCTACCCCAAATCGAAGTTTCCAGTATTCTTGAAATAGCTTCAAAAACAGAAGGTGCAGGAAAGCAGGAATTGACTGAAACAATCAACAAGTTAACGATCCATTTTGTATCTAGACTAGTCAAGGCCGGTACGAAAGGTAAAATGTCGAGTGAGATTTTTTCAGGAGAAAGCATCATTTTGAACAAGCTCTCGCCAAATTTTGAAAAGTCCCATGAATGGGCCATGCTTTATTCGAGAATGCTTACCAAGGCCAAGGATTATCAGGATAGTAATATTGATGGCTATTCACAGGTTTTCGAAAACCTAATTGATATCAAGAAAATAGCAACACTGTAAGAAGTTCTCCCCATGTCCCCTCTTCATCAAGCCAAAATAGTGGATAGTCATTGCCATCTTGATTTTCCCGAGTTTTTGGAGGAACTCGACCAGGTTATAGAGAGAGCACGGCAAGCAGGGGTCAATCGGATGGTAACCATTTGTACCAAGCCATCAAAGAATAGAGCAACCCTTGATATTGCTGAACAATATCCTGAAGTATTTTTTGCCCAGGGTATTCATCCTCACTATGCGGCAACAGAACCCAAGTTGAATGTTGATGAACTTCTTGCACTTTCTGTGCACCCTAAAATGATAGGGATTGGTGAAAGCGGTCTGGATTATTACTACACCAAGGAAACAGCAAAATCCCAACAGGACAGTTTTTTGAATCATATCATGGCATCACAAGTATCAGGATTGCCCTTGATCGTACATTCCAGAAATGCCGACGAGGATATGGCCTCGATTCTGAAGCGGGAATATGAAAAAAAGCCATTTTCATGTGTTATGCATTGTTTTTCCTCAGGTAGGAAGTTGGCGGAGGAATGCCTTGAGATGGGATTTTATCTTTCGTTTTCAGGCATTCTGACTTTTAGAAGTGCCATTGAATTGCAGGAAATTTTTCTTTCCACTCCAACAGACAGGATACTTATTGAAACCGATTCCCCATATTTGGCTCCAGTTCCATTTCGTGGCAAACGAAATGAGCCAGCATTTGTAAGTAAAATTGCTGATTTTGGAGCCAACCTTCTAAATCTTGAAACGGAGGCCTTTGCAGAAATAACCACGACCAATTTTTACCGTCTGTTCAGTACTGCTGGGTGAAGTCGAAGTGAATATTCTGCATTTTACCATTTTAGGTTGTGGTTCTTCCGGGGGAGTTCCAAGAGTAGGAGGATTATGGGGTGACTGTGATCCAGAAAATCCTAAAAACAGGCGGTCACGATGTTCTCTTCTGGTAGAATTGATTTCAAATAGTAGAACAACAAGGGTTTTGATAGACACTTCCCCAGATCTCAGGGAACAGTTGCTGAGCGCTGGTGTTGGTACCCTTGATGGTGTTGTTTTTACTCATCCACATGCTGATCATGTAAATGGGCTGGATGATCTCAGGGT
>WTGT01000009.1 GCA_011523445.1 Paracoccaceae bacterium | reverse complement strand
CTGTATGTGTTCATGATTGCCTGGAATGAATTCCTTTTGGCTTTCATGTTGTTGGATGATCCTAAGATATTCACCCTGACCAGAGGTGTCGCCATGCTCAACTCTTCGGAAATTCCCCGTCAGCATCTGATGGCTGGTGCCGTTGTCTCCACCGTACCCATCATCACGATCTTCATGGCTTTGGAAAGGTTCATGACCAGGGGACTTACTGCAGGATCGGTAAAGGGATAATCATGTTGTTGAAAGGTGACATAGATCAACAGGCCAGAGACGTTATGATGGCCAATGATCAAGGTAGTTATACCATTCCGACCAAGGGTCTTTATCCATACCAGTGGAATTGGGACAGTGCCATGGCAGCTCTGGGGTTTGCGGAATTTGATTTACCCAGGGCATGGCTTGAGTTGGAAACACTTTTCTCCGGTCAGTGGCCTAATGGCATGGTTCCCCACATCATCTTTCACAAACCCAGTGAAGATTATTTTCCTGGTCCGGATGTCTGGGGTGGCAATCTGGGTTCAATACCATCCTCCGGCATAAGCCAACCACCATTGGCATCAACAATGGCAAGGTTTATCTATGAAAGAGACCCCGGGTTGGGTGAGCTAAGGATCAAGGAACTATATCCAAAAATGCTGGCCTGGCATAAATGGTTTGTTTCCCATCGAAGCTACGAGGGAGCAATAATCTCAACCCATCCATGGGAATCAGGTCGGGATAATGCTCCCGACTGGGATGCCTTGATGCAATCAATTGACCCAGTTGGCCTCAAACCCTATACGAGGAAAGACACCTCCATGGTTGACAGTTCCATGCGACCAGGGAAATTTGATTATGACCGATACCTTTACCTTGTATCTATCGGCAAGAAAAATGCATGGGATGAGTACAAGCTGAAAAAATTGAATCCCTTTCGAATTGCTGATCCAGGATTGACCTTCATGGCTTTGCGTGCCGCTAGAGATTTACAACATATTGGTGAGCATATCGGGTATGATACCTCGGATCTGGCAAAGGACATCCAATCCATGGAAAACGGATTGACATATATCTGGAATGAGGATGAAGGTTATTTCGATGCCAGAGATACTCGGACACAGGAATTTTCGGGAAGTTTGACCAATGCTTCGTTCCTGAATTGGTATGCGGGTCATCACTCCGGGGAAATGCTTCTGAAACTGAAAAATCAGTTATCCAGTATTCCCTATGGCGTTGCCAGCCACGATCCCGGCAGTTCCAAATTCGATCGTGGACGATATTGGCGGGGTCCAACTTGGGCCATCGTGAATTTCCTCATAGGCAAGGGATTGGAGGAAATGGGGCATCCCGAGGGAGCGGAATTGAGGCGACGAACAAGAGAAATGATGTTGAAGGGTGGTTTTTCAGAATATTTTGATCCAATAACCGGCGAACCAAAGGGTGGTCAATCCTTTACATGGACTGCTGTGGTTTGGCTGGTTTGGGCAGGGAAGGACTGATGGGTGCGATAGAGTTGAAGAAAGCCGAAAAATGGTTCGGCGAAATACAGGTCATCAAGGGAATTGATCTTACCATAGACGAAGGTGAGTTTATCGTTTTCGTGGGTCCCTCTGGATGCGGTAAATCAACCCTGCTTAGAATGATCGGAGGATTGGAGGATACCTCAAGGGGATCTATCCTGATTGATGGCGAGAATGTTACAGACCAGCCCCCTTCAAAAAGAGGGTTATCCATGGTTTTTCAGTCCTATGCCCTCTATCCCCACATGTCGGTCAAGGATAATATGGGATTTGCGCTCAAGACAGCAGGTCACCCCAAGGAGGAAATTGATGAAAAAGTTTCTGAAGCGGCAAAAATTCTGAAACTGTCCGATTTTTATGAAAGACGTCCCAAGGACCTTTCGGGTGGTCAGCGACAACGTGTGGCCATTGGCCGTTCCATTGTTCGTGATCCCACGGCGTTTCTGTTTGATGAACCCTTGTCCAATCTGGATGCCGCCTTGCGGGTTGAAATGCGTTATGAAATAGCCAAGCTTCATCGAAACCTATCCCGAACGATGATTTATGTAACACATGACCAGGTTGAAGCTATGACACTTGCCGACCGGATTGTGGTTCTGGAGTTGGGTCAAATCGCCCAGGTCGGTAAACCCAAGGATTTGTATGAAGAGCCGGAAAATATTTTTGTTGCCCAGTTTATCGGTAGTCCAAAGATGAATCTTCTGAACTGCACAACCAATGCAGACACTTATACCTTGTCCAATGGCTACAGTGGTACGTTCACTGGCTCTAGAGCAGCCAACAGGTTGGGGATAAGACCTGAACATATTAGTATTGGCAAGTCAGGTGAAGGGAATTGTGATGGATTGGTGGATTTGATTGAATTTTTGGGTGCTGATACATTCGTTGTTTTTGATTGTGGTGATTGTGGTACTCTTACGGTGAGAGTTCCCGGAGGAGTTTCCCTTGAAATTAACGAGATTTGCAGTTTAACTTTCCAGGAAGACAAATTACATTTCTTTGATGAACCCGGTTTACGCGTCAAGCAGTAGAACCGAACCCTCATAATTTACTGATATAATCCTACATTATGACTTTTTGGGTATAGGCCCATTGTTATTGATTCGAATTTGGAAATGACCTGATGCAGTTGTTTGGCAAGAAAAAGTTGAATAAGGACAGCATTGTACTGCACGAGAAACAGGATTTTGCAGAAATGGCCAAGGCGGGACAGGTTGCAGCCAAAATACTTGACGATTTGTGCGACCGGGTTGAACCGGGAGTAAAGACCATAGATCTGGAATATTTCATCATTGACAAGATCAAGGAATACGGGGTTGAATCAGCCACAATGGGATATCGGGGATATCAGCATGCCTCATGTATTTCTGTCAATCATGTGGTATGTCACGGTATACCTAGCAAGAAATCCCTCTCGTCTGGTGATATTCTGAATATAGATGTAACTATAATTTTGAATGGCTGGTTTGGGGACAGTTCTAGGATGTATATTGCCGGCAAGCCAAGTATCAGGGCACTCCGTCTGATTCAGGTAGCCCATGATGCCTTGATGATCGGTCTGGACTCAATACGGCCTGGCAAAACCTTTGGTGATTTGGGGTGGACAATCCAGCAATTTGCCCACAGTCACCGCATGTCGGTGGTGAGGGATTTTTGTGGTCATGGAATCGGGAGGTCGTTTCATGCGGAGCCCAATGTTCTCCATTTTGGTCGACCTGGAACCGGACCTGTCTTTGAAGAGGGAATGTTTTTCACGGTTGAGCCGATGATCAATCTGGGCCGACCAGGGACAAGACTCCTTCCAGATGGTTGGACTGCAGTTACCCGGGACAGATCCCTTTCAGCCCAATTTGAACATACAATTGGTGTAACTTCCACCGG
>WTGT01000119.1 GCA_011523445.1 Paracoccaceae bacterium | reverse complement strand
ATCTTGCATCTTGTTATGAACGAAAATGAGAATTACAAAAATAGCTAGGGAACCTTGCACAGCAAGATAATACCCGAGCGGAAAACCAATAAACGAGATCTGGTTGAGACCACCTGCAAACAGATGAACTATCAACGCAAAAATAGCCCATATAACCAAAACTACAATCGACAGATTGCGAGTTTTGGCCCAATGTGACTCTCTCGCCTGCTGGATAGCAGGTGATTTTGATGTGTTATCGGCCATAAAGCCTCCTTGAATTAAAACTCCTAAGAGCCAAATTAAAAACAAAGGTTCAGGTTAAAAACCCAATAGGTTTTTACCTTAAACTTTCAGATATTGCAAACGGCTTATTAAATACCTGATTACAAATTTCGAACCCCTTAACTATTGTATGAAAGTTTTTTTTCTAGACCTGTACCGAGATTTAATTAGAATTATTCATGCCCGATTGGATAATTCAGAGCTGGAAGGAACCGAAAATCTTATTGAATTTATCCATTCAAGGGCAGCCTATGTCGCCCAGACTTCCCTGTATGGATATTTGAAAACAAGAATGGGCAGGCAATATGTTGACATTTTCAAGGATGAATTTTTTGCACCTTCCCTGAACAGAGCAAAATGGGAATTATATTTTGCCTGTCTTTCCGATTTAACGGTTTATGCTATTTCCAATATTGTCACCAAATCCAACCTCGCTGATGAAGAAATTTCCAACAAGGCAAGATTCATTTTTGATGAATGTGTGGCAAGATCTCTTGATGACAATTGCCCCCCGGTAATCATGACACAGGCTAAGAACAGTTTTATAAACAGAAGTCAAATTACCATCTGGGCAAATGCTGCCATCGGAGAAAATGCCTTTTCGCTGAGTCCCGAAACACTGGCTAGTTCCTCTCCGGTTACCGAACAGTTTCAGGAACTTGATAGGGAAATTGTTTTGAATTCGGTCAGGTTCAGATGGAACAATATTCGGGAAGAGTTTCAAAAACGCTATAACAGAGACAAAATACTTGATTCTTGGTAAAGCGGGCAGGAATTCGGCTTTGGCATTTTGCCTATTTCCAATCCAGATTAATTTCCTCAACAAGGGTTTCGATTATCTGTAAGTTGTCCCTTGTTTTGGTTGCAATTTCCTCCGGGGATTTGCGGGGTACAACCCAACCAAGCATGGCCAACCTTCGCAAGAGGACAAAAACATTCAATAAATCCCAGGATTTTTCGGAAAGGGAACGGTTTTTCTGATAACCAATTTTAAGTAAGCCAGCCAATCTCGTGTATGATGGAAAAGGATAAAACCTATAAAGAGGTACGGCCAAATCATACATTCGAAAACCATATCCTGAGTCATCATAATCGATAATGATCGGGTAGCCATCGGCGACAAGTACATTTTCTGAAATCACATCAGCATGGATCAGGCCGTAATCTGCCCCATCATCCATAAATTGTTCCAATCGTGTGATGAGTTTGGATTTCAAATCCAGCAAGAATTTTTTTTCGACCTTGGTGAGCACTTGATTTTCCCAAAACTTTCCCCAAAGCGGGTTAGTACCCAAAAATCCTTTGATATCCCAACTGCTTCGTTCAAATTCCGCAGGAATTTCAAAGGAATCTGTTGCATTGTGGATATCAGCAATCACTTCTCCAAGTCGGCAGTAGATTTTATCTATTACTGGTGAATCTCCAGGGTGTTTTTCATGTAATTCATGCAAGGATTCACCTACTATCCAGGTGATCATGGTCGCCTGAAGATTGTTTGTTGTTGGCGTAATATATTGACCACTCCTGTTTTTTATTGGTTCCGGAGTTTGTATTCCTTGCTCAAAAAGAAAGGCCATCCACTTGAGTTCAGACAAAATTCCCAAATTGGTCTGATAATTTGGTCGATGAATACGTAGAACGGCCTTTTTTCCAGAGTTATCAGCAACTTCGAAAATAATATTTTCACTAACATTCAACAAGTTGTTGATTGTATAGTCCGGGTATTCTGAAATAGCTTCGGAAGCTGCTCGAATGGCAGTTTCTATATCAATTGTGATTTCTGGCAAGTTTATCCAACACTTCATCAAGGGAATTGATCAGAAAATCAATCTCCTGATTTTCTATGGGCAGGGGAGGCCTGATCTTCAGAATGGATTTGTGGCGTCCCAATGAATTAATCAAAACACCTTTTTCACGCATGGAATTAACTATCAGCTTGGTCATGTGAGCATCGGGATTGCCTTCCCCGTCACATACTTCTGCACCGAAAAATAAACCTGATCCCCGGGCTACACCCAGGCAATCATATTTAGTTACCAGATCATTGAGTTTGTTGAGGGCCCTTTGACCTACCTTGTAGGCATGTTGAACCAGGTTTTCCTCTTCAATCACCTTCAGGGTTGACTGGGCTGCGGCCATGGCTACAGGATTTCCTCCGAAGGTATTGAAATAACTGAACCTTTTTCGGAAAATCCCTATGTTCTCATTACTTGAAACAATTGCTGCAACCGGATAACCGTTACCCATAGGCTTGCCCAGGGTTACTATATCCGGTTCAAAACCAATCGACTGGTGTCCCCACCAGTTATTGCCAACCCTCCCAAAACCAGGCTGGACCTCATCAGCAATAACAAGACCACCAGCCGATCTGACTTTGGCAATTATTGGTTCCAGAAATCCCTTGCGAAGCGTTGGAAAACCTTCATTGGCAAAAAAGGGACAAATGATCAGACAGGCCAGCCCAACACCTGATTCCTGAAACTCATCAATTTTTTCCTGAACAATTCCGGCAAGTTTTTCATTTTCACTTTCGTCAATTTTGTCATAACGTGTTTTGGTTCCGACCGGGCTGGGTATCTGGCTTATAATATTACTATACCCCCCGATGGGTTCTGTTCTTGATCCGATTTGGCTTACCAGTGAGGTATTGCCATGGTAGGTGTTGTCGGTGCAAAGTATCCCTTTGTTCCCGGAAATGACCTGAGCCATTCTCAATGCAACATCATTGGCTTCCGAACCACTGCACGCGATGATGGCAGAGGTAAATTTATTGCTGAACTTGGAAGTAAGATGATCAACATAATCCAGAATACCTTCATGCAAGTATCTTGTATGGGTATTGAGTGTTGAGCTTTGATTATAAATGGCTTCAACAACTTTGGGATGACAATGACCCACATGCGGAACATTGTTGTAGCAATCCAGATATTTTTTACCGGAATTGTCCCAGAGCCAAACCCCTTTGCCTCTTACAATATGAACCGGGTCTTCATAGAAGGTTGGAACGCTCGGTCCAAGCAGGTTTGTTCTGCGCTCCAGCAGTGTTGAATGAGTTTCCATATAACCTGACAATAAAATTGATCTGCTTCAGTCCCGATAAATTCAGGACTAGGAATTTAACGGGAAGAAGAATTTAATTCAA
>WTGT01000280.1 GCA_011523445.1 Paracoccaceae bacterium | reverse complement strand
GCATGGACTCGCTTATTTCGATGCCTGGTGGGCATCCGTCCAGGGTTGCTCCGATTGCAGGCCCATGGCTTTCACCCCAGGTACCGAGCTTCAACAATCTTCCGATGGTATTTATAGACATTTTTACTTACCCCTACTGGGATCCATTCTCAAAATGAATTGTGTTCAACATGATATTTGGTCTACAGTCCAAGGTAAATCTTTCCGCCTTCAACCTTTACAGGATAAGTTTTCAAGTCCTTGTAAACGGGTGCGGTAAGTGCTTCGCCGGTTTTTATATCGAAGGTTCCGAAATGCTTGGGGCATTCCAGCTCATTGTCGAAAATCATTCCCTCACATAATTTGACCTGCTCATGGGTACAAAGGCCAGCCAAACCGAAATATTCACCCTCGCTGGAACGACAAACTATATATTCACCACCTTCAACCTTGAAACCCTTCAATTCCTCCGGTTCGATTTCACCTTCTGTACAAACCTCAACCCAATTGGACATACTTTTTAACTATTTAATTTCAGTAAAATAAATTGAATCCCTAAAGCAAAACATATTAAAGGATTAACTAGATAATAGGTAAATTATTGGGATTGTGTAGACCAGTCGGGTTTGCCGTGAAGATGGAATTGTGCCTTCACTGAATTTCAAACCAGACAATCCCCCAGGAAAGGAACCAAGAAGTGGCGAAAACAGTTGTTAACAGTTGGAATGAATGGGACCCTCTCAAGCATGTGATCGTTGGGCGGGCAACGGATTGTCATATACCACCCTCGGAACCTGCCCTTGATGCGAAGGTCCCCGAGGATTCAGACATGAAGGGAGTTTGGGGCAAAAGGCCCCAAGATACGATCGACCGGGGAAATGAGCTTCTTGATAAGTTTGCCGATCAACTGACAGATATGGGAATAAGGGTTGATCGCCCTACTCCCATTGATTTTTCAAAGCCCGTCACAACACCGGATTTTCATACGGACAGCCAGTTTGGTTGCATGCCTCCTCGGGATGTTTTGCTTACCGTTGGCAATCAAATCCTAGAGGCGACCATGTCCTACCGATGCCGGTGGTTTGAATATCTTTGTTATCGGCCACTTTTGCAAAAATATTGGGAGGAGGATCCACGTTTTCGGCATGAGGCTGCTCCCAAACCACGCTTGACTGATGATGATTACCGCCAAGATTATCTTTCAGACAGTATCGGCGTTGCCAAGCGGTTGGAGTGGACTGCCGAAAAGTTTTTTGTAACTACAGAACAGGAACCGCTGTTTGATGCAGCAGATGTCTTGCGATTTGGTAGGGATCTTGTTGTTCAACATGGATTTACCACCAATCTCAAGGGTATCGAATGGCTCAGGAGACACTTTCCAGATCACCGAGTACATGCAGTAAATTTTCCCGGAGACCCATATCCGATTCATATTGATGCCACGTTTACACCCCTCAAACCGGGTTTGATCCTGAACAATCCCCAACGTAAACTGCCTGAAGACCAAAGGGAATATTTCCACAAGAATGATTGGGAAATAATCGAAGCTGCCCAACCGGCGCATAACTCACCCCCACCCCTTTGCTATTCATCAATATGGTTGTCCATGAATATCCTGGTTTTGAATCCTAAAACTGTTTGTGTTGAAAAAACCGAAGTGTATCAGGCTGACCAACTTGACAAGCTTGGCTTTGAGGTTGTCGAAGTGGACCTACGTGATGCCTATGCTTTCGGTGGAGGTCTGCACTGTAGTACGGTTGATGTTTTTCGTGACGGTGATTGTGAAGATTATTTTCCGAATCAATCATGATTTGAGGAAAATAACTAGGTAAACTGCACATTGATTAAGATGATCCTGACTCAGAAATGAATCATGTCCTTTAAAGCACCTCCCGGTACAGACCTAGGTATTCCCTTGTCATCAATGGATGCTGTCGTCATCGATAGTGAAACCACAGGTTTGAATACCAATTCGGACCGTGTCATTGAATTGGCAGGGGTTCAGGTTTCCGGTGGCCGGATCAATTTGGAAAAAACGAAATCGGTTTTGATTAATCCAGGTATTCATATTCCGGAAAATAGCACCAAGATTCATGGGATATCAGATTCAACGGTTGCAAATGCAACAGGGTTTGAAGCTGGCATAAAGGAATTCGTCGGTTGGATAGGCCCAAGATTCATATTGGGTTATTCCCTGGGATTTGATTTGTCAATTCTGGAAGCTGAACATAAAAGACATGGAACGGTTTGGTCGGAACCAAGAGTCCTTGATGTCGAGGAACTTGTTCAGGTACTTGCACCGGATTTGCCAAACCTGGCTCTGGAAACGATTCAATCATGGTTGGATATACCAGCACAGAAAGAGCGCCACCGAGCTCTTCCTGATGCCATTGCCACTGCGGAAATCTTTATCAAATTAATCCCCATGTTGAAGACTCATGGTGTTGCAACCTATGCCGAAGCAGACCGCATGTGCAAGAATATCCGAAGAAGGAAAGGGGGAATAGACCGACCAGAAGGTACCATCAGTTCAGAAATTTCCAACGTCGATACCTATCCCTATAAGGTCAAGGTCAGCGACATTATGATACCCCCCGTGATTGTTGATAGTCATATCACTATCCAAACGGCACTGGACACACTCGTCAGGGATAAAATCGGATCCGTTATTGTCAGATTGAAAGGTGAGAAACAGTTTGGCATTTTAACCGAATCAGATATCCTCAGGGCAATCCATGGGCACGGTTCAGGGGTTTTATCTGCACCCGTGGCAAAATACTCGAAAAAATTGCAGTCAATCATTCACCCAAAGGAATACTTATATCGTGCAATGGTATCCATGGGGACAACGCATTTTCGTCGACTGGCTGTCGCTAACGATGAAGGTGAAATTGTCGGAATCGTCAGTTCAAGGGATATATACGGCAACTATTCAGCTGATGCGATAGGGTTGGGCAAAGATATATTGGAAGCTCAATCCACCAACGATTTAGGAAAAATATGGTCTGGATTGACCTCGGTCTCCCGCTCGCTCATCAATAGTGGTATCAATGCGAGAACGATTACCGCTATCATATCCAGGGAATTAAGGGGATTGACGCAAAAGGCCTGTCAGATGGCAGAACAAAAGGTCCTTGCCGGGAATGAATGTGATGATCTGCCTGATTATGTAATGGTTGTCCTTGGCTCTGGTGGCAGGGGTGAAAGCATGTTGGCCATGGATCAGGACAATGCCATTATATTTGATGAAGCTGATCCCGAGGGAAAGAAAGACAGGTTATTGCAATCAATTGGAACCCACACCTCGGAAATTCTCAACGAGGTAGGTGTCCGCTTTTGCGATGGCGGAGTCATGGCTTCCAATTCCAAATGGCGGAAGGACTTTTCCTCTTGGGAGAAGGAAATTTCGAGATGGATGTCAGAAACCCAACCAGACGATTTACTCAATTCGGATA
>WTGT01000117.1 GCA_011523445.1 Paracoccaceae bacterium | reverse complement strand
GTTGACATCGTAGGGGTCACTGGTTCGAACCCAGTCGCGCCCACCAGATGGAACCTGCAATTTAAGAGAAAGAAAATGAAGGTAAAAAATTCACTTCGCTCCCTGAAGGCCCGACACCAGCAATGCCGTGTGGTAAGAAGAAAGGGTCGGGTTTACGTGATCAACAAGCATCAGCGCAGGTTCAAGGCACGCCAAGGCTGATTTTATCAGGATCAACCAAATTCCCGTTTATCATCAATCACCTTTCCATCGTTGGGCAAAGCCCCCTTCCCCACAATCTCAACATCAACCCTTAGACTCAGAATTTCCCTGAGCGATTGCCGAAACTTTTCAACTTGATTGCTTTCCGTTTCTAGTTTTACCAACAGCCTGTCAGATTCATTTTCCCTGCTTACAATGGCCCGGGATTTTGAAACCTCTGAATTTCGCTTCAGAAATTCTTCCATCTGCTCTGGTCTCACAAACATCCCTTTCACCTTGGTGGTCTGGTCGGCTCTTCCTTTCCAGCCCGATATCCTCAAGTTTGTTCTGCCACAGGAACTTTGGCCCTTCATCAGGGATGAAAGATCGCCAGTTGCGAATCTGATCAAGGGAAAATCGTCATTGAACACGGTAACCAGCACCTCACCGATTTCACCATCCTCAACTTTTGTCCCTGAACCTGGCCGAACAATCTCGATGATTACATCCTCATCAATAACCAAGCCTTGGTCTGGTATCGTTTCATAGGCAATATTACCTGCTTCGGCCGTTGCATAAGTTTGTAAACAGTTAATTCCCCGATCATGATATTCCTGTCTTAGTGATGGAAACAAGGGACCGCCACTGACCCCAGCCTTGGTCAATTTGGAAAGATCAATACCCATTTCCTCGGCCCTGTCCAATATCACCTTTAAATAATCAGGTGTGCCAGCATAAGCAGTAACACCGGCATTTTTGGCGATTTGGACCTGAAGTTCGGTGTTGCCTGTTCCAGCAGGTACAATAGAAACTCCCAGGGCTTTGGCCCCACTTTCGAAAATATGACCGGCAGGTGTCAAATGGTAGGAAAAACAATTCTGAACTATATCGGTTTTATCCAACCCACAGGCAAAAAGGAATCTAGCCACCCTCCACCAGTCATGCTTACTGCTTCCCGGTTCATATATTGGCCCTGGAGACTGAAAGATATAGTCAAAATCATTTTCATTCCGGGTGGTGAACCCACCAAAGGGCAGGCTAGAAGCCTGGTATTCCTTGAGGTCTGATTTTCTCAAGACGGGAAGTTTTTCCAAATCACTGGTCGACTTGATTTCGTTCAAATCCAGATCCTTGTACAGTTTTGCATATCCCCTCGATTTGGCAGCAGCAGATTTGACTAAAGATGGCAATGCCCTGTTGTAATCGTTGGCCCGTTCATCGGGCGATCTTGTTTCCTTGCTATCGTAATGGGTCAAACTTACTCCACTATCTCAATGATCTGTTTCCCTTTCTGGGGCAAACGCCTGATTTCACCTCTTACCTCAAGTTCGAGCTTGACTGTGGCAACATGCCATCCAAGAGATCCCATATTGTTCAATTCCTCCGAGGAAAGGCATTTGCGAACTGTATCGGTTAATTCGGCAAATGGTATTTGTGTTTCCTGCAAGCATGCAAGAATGGCCAATTTAATGCAATCGAATTTCCAACTGGGAATTCTCGTTATACCCTTTTTTCCAGGGGTTGGTGTCCTGCAAACGACACGATCGTCTTTCTCTATCCCAACCATCTTTTTCTTCGTCGGTAACTTCTGGTGTCCCTGAAGGATTTACGGCCAGCTTCCGACATGCCCAGGTAAAATTCCTTGATATCCGGATTCTCCCTCAGATCCTCGGAAGGACCATCCATTACTATACGTCCAGACTCGAGAATGTAACCATAATTCGAATACTTCAATGCCATATTGGTATTTTGTTCGGCAAGAAGAATACTGACCTTCTCCTTTTCATTCAGGTCCTTGACGATCTCAAAAATTTCTTCAACAAGTTGAGGTGCCAATCCCATTGATGGTTCGTCCAAAAGGATGGTTTCCGGTTTGGACATCAAAGCCCTTCCAATAGCACACATCTGCTGTTCACCACCTGAGGTGTAACCAGCTTGGGACTTTCTTCTTTCACTCAATTTCGGAAAGTAATTATAAACCTTCTCAAGGTCGTTCTTGATATCGGAACCCCTATCATTTCGGGTAAAGGCACCTGTCAACAAATTTTCCTCGATGGTAAGGTGCTCGAAACAGTGCCTGCCTTCCATTACCTGGATGACACCACATCGAACCAATTCAGCGGGGGTTAAATCCTGAACAAGGTTTCCCCGGTAGGTAATGGTACCCTTGGTAACCTCTCCCCGCTCCGAGTGCAACAAGTTTGAAATTGCTTTCAAGGTAGTGGTTTTTCCAGCTCCGTTTCCACCGAGCAGCGCAACAATACCCTTTTCAGGCAAAGAAAGGCTAACTCCCTTCAATACCAAAATAACCCTGTTGTAAATGACCTCGATGTTTTTAATGTCGAGGAGTGTATTTACGGATTTGGGAACTGTATCCATGAAGTTTCAATTCATTTGGTGGGAATTGCCTGGGCCATCAATGGCCCAGGCTTCTGTTTGATCAACAACGGGGTGATAGGTTGTTTTCTTCGGCATATTGGGTGGAATCCTCCATAATCAACGGATCAATAACTTCCTTGTCAGAACTTATCAACCCGGTAATCAAATTCCATTCCTGAACTTCGGCATCCCATTGCTGAACCATGGCCAAACCTTCACCGCCATGATTCTCGCATGATCCCTCGAAAGGAGGCGCAAAATTCGGTATTCCCAAGGATGTCATTACTTCATCGGAAAATACCATGTTCTCCAGACCATCCCTCATCATGACGGGAGTTATGTCCGAAACGCCATGCATTTCCTGGGCTGTTCTAATAGCCTCGGTAAGAATGGCAGCGTTGTAGATTGCCCGATTGTAAAGTACGCTTCCTACGCTGCTTCCATCACCAGAACCCATTCCCTTGTCAAAAACGAATGTTTTCAGATCATCGTAAATCGGGAAATCAGTTCCGACACCATGCAAGGCAAGGGATTTGTAGTTGTGTGCCCTTTCTCCAGCCGGGATTACATCATTCTCTGAACCAGACCACCAGATACCGATAAAATTCTCCATCGGAAAACGGATATTGGCTGCTTCCTGTATGGCCACGGAGTTCATGACACCCCAACCCCACATCAACACGTAATCCATTCGTCCCCTTCTGATTTCCAACCATTGAGACTTTTGTTCCAGGCCGGGATGGTCTACAGGAATAAGGGTCAGTTCATACCCATGCTTTTCGGCAAGCTTTTCCAAAGTCTTGATGGGTTCCTTCCCGTAGGCAGAATTATGATAGACAAGGGCTATTTTCTTGCCGGAAATATCACCACCATTTTCATCAAGAATATGGTTG
>WTGT01000283.1 GCA_011523445.1 Paracoccaceae bacterium | reverse complement strand
ATAGTGCATTATTTTAATTCCCATTAAATTACTCGGGAATAATTGCAACTTCAAATCATAGAGACAGTGACAAGGCTAGAGTTAAAAGGAATATCCCGCAATCTCGGGGGAAAAAAGATATTGGATGATATCTCGCTAACCTTAAAGGCTGGTGAGCTGACATGCCTTCTTGGACCTTCGGGTTGTGGCAAAACCACAACTTTGAGAATTATTGCAGGTGTTGATCGTCAAGATACAGGAGAGGTCTTGATTGATGGTAAGGTTATATCAAACAAGTCAATAAATGTTCCTCCCGAAAAGAGATCGGTAGGGCTTCTCTTCCAGGATTTTGCCCTGTTTCCCCATCTCACTGTCGAGGAGAATGTTGCCTTTGGACTCATCGGAAGAGGGTCAAACAGAAAGGACAGGATTACCGAATTGTTACAACGGGTCAACCTTGAACCTTTGCGAAAGAAGTTCCCGCATCACCTTTCCGGTGGTGAACAGCAAAGGGTAGCTCTGGCCAGGGCCCTAGCACCCAAGCCAAGAGTAATGTTGTTGGATGAACCATTTTCCAACCTCGATGACAGATTGAGGGATTACGTCAGGGAAGAGACCATCAACATACTCATGGAAGAAAATGTAGCAGTATTGCTGATAACTCATGAACCTTCCGAGGCCATGCGTATGGCTGATGAAATCGTATTGATGAAAGAGGGTAGGATTGTACAAACCGGCTCACCCTACGATCTATATGATTTTCCCAAAAACCGTGATGTTGCTTCGTTTTTCTCCGATTTGAATGTAATACACGGGGTTGTGGAGAATTCAGAAATCAATACCCCCTTTGGGAAATTTGCCACTCCCGAATTCAGGGATGGGGCCGATGTAGAGGTTATTATTCGTCCCCAACACATGCGAATTGACTTTGACAGAAAAGGCAGAGGGCCGGTTCCAACCGCCGAAGATGGTGTGCCGGTACCTGTTACAGTGGCCAAGTCCCGATATATGGGAAATACCAGCCTTGTTGAATTTCGAATGGAGAATGACCAATCATTGTTGAAAGCTTCCGTTCCCTCGGTTTTTTTACCCAAACCAGGAGCAAGGATGTGGTTGAGTCTCAAGCGAAGCAAATGCTTTCTTTTTCCCTGTATAGCACAGACCAGGCTGACTGACCCCTATAAGCAGAAGAAAGACGAAAATATACCCCTAGAAAATAATCCCCCCGTTACCTGAATCAAATTAATGGGGATTATCCCTTAGAACTTGTTACTTAAATTGCTAAGTTAATAAACCACCCTAAGACACTATTTGGTGTACTAAAGTTATAACCTAAAATATAAGCTTAATTAACCAGACACTTTAACCAAGACCATTTTGTTAACCCAAACCTTTAGTAGCTATTCTTTCGAGGTATTTACGCAACCTTTTTGAGTTGCTTATAAAGAAAGCAACCATTTTTGGTTGCATTTCTGTTCAAATTGTTGAATGGAAGCGGTAAACACTTAAACCATAACAGACCTCAGGCAGAGGGTCGGTTCAAACCGCCGAAGATGGTGTACCAGTACCTGTTCAGTGGTCAAGTCCCGATATATGGGAAATACCAGCCTTGCTGAAAACTTCAGTTCCTTCGGTCTTTTTACCCAAATCGGGTGCAAGGATGTAGTTAGGTCTCAAGCGAAGCAAATACTTTCTTTTTCCCTGTATAGCACTGACTAGGCTGACTGACCCCCAAAAGCAGAAGAAAGACGAAAATATACCCCTAGAAAATAATCCCTCTGTTTCTTGAATCAAAAACCTTGGGGATAAATTTGAGGTCACACAATGCTGATTCATGAATTTTCAAAGTTGCAAATTATCTTGAAGCAATTTACGGTGTCTTCCCAATCCATAAACGTAAATCAAAGCAAAGGCATATACCATTGGACATGATATTGTTTGTTGTTGCCAGATGTCGCAATGTTAACCTGCTTCCTTTGCTTTTTACCGTTTTTCTCACAGCCTGCGTTGGGAGTTCGGAAATTGAAGGGCCAGAACCGTTTGATCCCAGAATCCACCAAAGCAAACTAGAGCTGCGAACCAGAACCGACAACCCAAGTGCCGACCATATTGTGGATTATTTCGTCAATTCGGGTGGCAAGAAGCACAGCAAATCGGACCACCGGGATCAAAGTTTCGTCCGTTTTTCTTCTCCTCCTACCGTTCGTCTCATGAGCAATGGAACGAGTAAGGAACGGGCTTTGATGCACCACGCCATTGGCTTGGTAAACCGTGAACTTCCACAGCATCTTCATCTCAGGATAGGTAGCGATGTACCGTACAATGGCAATGTTAAACATTACAGGGGTGATTCAATCAGCATTATTCCAAATGGCGAAATTCATATATATTTTTCCGACAAGCAATCGGTAGGTTATCCAGTCAACGCCGATCCAGGTGGATTTGCAAAAACACGCACCAAATATTACAAGTCGCAAGAATCTTGGGTAAAGAAATCGCTTGAAGCCTCTTTTGTCTGGGTAAACGACAGTGTACGAATGACTGAACAGCAAAGATTGGCCATTCTTTTGCATGAAATAATGCACGCCATGGGTTTCATGATCCATACCAAAACTAAAGACCATCCTTCTTCGCTCCTTGGTCCCGATGGCCCTAAAGGTGGCTTTCATAAACAATGGGGGGGCACAATTACCCGAAATAGACGGAGCTGCACTACGTGCCGCCTCCAGATTACCCGTAGTAACAACACCTGATCAATTCAGCGTTTCCTCACTTGGCGATTGGGATACAAACTCGATTGAGTTACATAGTTCTGTTCCAACCGGAAACCGACAGCAGCTTCGTTTTGGCATCAACCATGTCAACGATGTAACAGTACCTTGGACAAGTGGAGTCATTCCCGAAACCGAATTTGCTGTCAACCAGAAGCTTTCAGGCTTCACCATATGGCAAGGTGAGCTGTTGGGTTTCACACCATCACTCAGGCCTGTTCGCGGCAATACCGAAATCCGTATCAATCATGTCGATTCAACTGTTACAGCCACCTTTACGGACTTACAGGTATGGGACACCGGACAAACCCCAGGTGAAATCGGAACAGGCGAGAGTTGGCATTCAGGAAGCATGGAGTACATGCTTACTTCAAGCGGTAACTTCCTGCGAAGTAAAGACGGCCAAGGAACATTGATAGGACAATTTTTTGGATCCTCACATGGTGGGGTTGCAGGATCGGTTGAACTTGACGACCTTACCGCCAGTTTCGGTGCAAGGCGAACCAATCGGGCTTTCGAAATACCTTGAATTGCTCAATTGTTATTAACTTCACCAACCAATCTCGCGTCCCATTGGCAATGTTGATTTATTCATTAGTTCAGATTCAATTTGCCAAGTTGTTTCTGGGGAAGTGAGGCATGGTTTATCACCAATTACTCCTTGCCCATGTCGTGCTGTATTCGAAGATTATTCGACTTGAAGCCAATTAAGGGTATTACAATAC
>WTGT01000091.1 GCA_011523445.1 Paracoccaceae bacterium | reverse complement strand
GGAAATCTCCTTCCCATTTGCCTGCAGATACCTCAGATAGGTACTTCTGGCCAGTGTATCGACCTGGGCTCCCCCATCATTGACATAATATTCCCTGGTAACGTCATAACCGGAAAATTCAAGCAATCTTCCAAGCGCATCACCATAAACAGCCCCTCGGGCGTGACCAACATGTAGAGGGCCCGTCGGATTGGCCGAAACGAATTCAAGATTTACCTTTTGTCCCTTGCCGATATCCTTGCGACCGTATTCATTGGTCAGTTTGATAATCTCGCCAATAATATCCTGCCAATAATCTGGAGTAAGAACCAAATTGATAAAACCTGGTCCAGCAATCGAGACAGATTCTATCCTGTCGTGATCACTCAACTTTGCAGTCAACAACTCGGCAATTTTCCTCGGATTGGATTTGGATCTGCCGGCAACAATCAGAGATGCATTGGTTGAAATTTCACCGTGATCATTATTCTTTGGCCTCTCGACCGAAAAATTATGTCCTGCTGCATCCCTTGGCAGTGCTCCTTCACTAATCAAATCCAGGATCATGGCCTCAATCAGTGATTTGATTTCAGAAAATATATCCATTTTATCCAGAATAATTTTGGGTTGATATAAATTGCATTCACAATTTCTAACAATGTATAGACCCTACAACAAACTTTTAAGGGTTCAGATTACAATCCAAACTGCCATAATTGATTCTTAGTCTGACCTGAATTACCCGAACCCGCAAAAGAAGACAATCTCAAGGGGATTTCTAGAAAATCAATTTGATCCTATTTTAGCAAAAAGTCCTCAAGGTTGCTTGGGATAATATTTAAATATTACTAATGTTCTGAAAAATGGAATTATGGCCTTTTTATGAAAGGTATCGGAACTCAATGAATTGAGATAAAGGACGTACCATTAATGGTACGTTGCTCCATAAAAAAGCTTGACCTCGGTAGTATGCTAAAAAGCAGGGACATCCGAGGCCGCACATTTCATAATTTACAACAAAAAAAAATTAATTCAATCAATAGACGCCAGACATGTCAAAAAATTATCTCTGTATAAAACTACTGATTACTGCACTTTCTCCTTATAGGTCTTGTAGATAAACTTTTCGGTCATGCCCGCAATATAATCACAAATGATCCGAATCTTTTCCTCCTGACCTTCATTTATCCTTTTTTGCCAACTGTCAGGAAGTGCATCAGTTTGGGTCATAAAATAATCAAAAACCCTCGTAATCACATTTTCGGGATTGTCCTTGGACATATCCACCTGTTTTTCATACATATTGGTCCAAAGAAAACTTTTTAGTGATTTGAGGTGTTCCTTTGCTTCATCTGAAAATGAAATGATACCACGTTGGAAGTTCCTTACTTCTTCAAGTGACTTTAGCTCTGCACGATCCAATGCTTGCTTTGATGTATGATTCAAATCCGTTACAAAATAATCGAAGATTTTACGTATTATCGACAAACTAAGATGTGTTTCACTGATGTCGGGATGAGAAGCTGAAGTTTTGTTTCGATAAAATTCTACCAAGGGGATAGAGGAAATTTCATTTAGTGAAAATAACTTTGCTCTAAATCCATCCTGAAGATCGTGACAATTATAGGCAATATCATCAGCGAGTGAGGCAATTTGGGCTTCGCAGCTTGGGTAGGTATTCAAAAGCAGATCATGTTTGGAATTATATTCCTGTACATATGAAGGTATATCAGTTTTGAATGGACCGTTATGCTTGATAATTCCTTCAAGGCAGTACCATGATAAATTTAGACCGATAAAATTTGGGTATGGATTTTCCAGATGGGTAACAACCCTCAAGGCCTGAACATTGTGATTAAATCCTCCAGAGTCTGATAATATTTTGTCAAGAATATTTTCGCCAATATGTCCATAGGGTGGATGTCCCATATCATGAACGAGTGCTATAGCTTCTGCTAACTCAGGGTTCAATCCCAACATTGTAGCAATTTGGCGTGAAGCTCTTGAAACCTCTATGGTATGAGTTAATCGGTTTCTGACATGATCACTTTGAGGTTTGATAAATACTTGTGTCTTGCCGATAAGCCTTCTGAAGGCAGAAGCGTGTATTATCCTGTCACCATCCCTACTGAATGGAGATCTTTGTGGATAATCTTTTTCGGGAAACAACCTCTGGGGATCAACATCATGTTTTACTGCACACTCGATCAAAATGACACTATTCCTAACTTTGGTTAATCACAATTCTTGGTTTTTCTTGTCCAATCGGCTATGTTAACTATATCCAAATTGTCTGCGATTACACATAGTAAATTATATCATCAATCAAGATTATGCTTATTCCACCAAAGGTATCAGACAGAGCCTACAGGAAATTGGCCGAAGTCAACTCGGAAAGCGATGAAAAGCTGTGCCTCCGAGTGGCTGTCAAGGGTGGAGGTTGTTCAGGATTCCAGTATGAAATCCTGCTGGACAAACCACAAGATGATGATTTGGTACTGGCCAAGGATGGTCAGGCTGTTCTGATTGATGAAATCTCTCTACCTTTCCTCCAGGATGCTACCATTGACTACACGGAAGAATTGATCGGGTCAAGATTCACCATTGTCAATCCCAATGCCAAATCGACCTGTGGATGCTCATTGAGTTTTTCATTATAACGTTTTGGTAATGAAGATCGCCACATATAATATCAATGGTGTCAGGGTAAGGCTACCAAGAATTATTGACTGGATAAAGCAGTCCAAACCCGATGTGGCACTGCTTCAGGAAATAAAGTGCGAAGATGACAAGTTTCCTGAAAACGATTTCAGTGATCTCGGATATAATGTCGCCATCCATGGTCAGAAAGGCTATAATGGTGTTGCCATTTTGTCAAAATATCCACTTGACGATGTCATCAAGGGATTACCAGGGGATGATTCAGATACACAATCAAGATGGATAGAGGCTGTAATCCAGGGGAGTAATAAAATTGTCAGGGTTTGTTGCCTTTACCTTCCCAACGGCAACCCGGTGCCTGGTGAAAAATTTGATTACAAACTTGCCTGGATGACGCGGCTGCAAAAAAGGGCAGCGAAATTACTTGAATTTGAGGAGCCCTTGATCCTAGCCGGTGACTATAACGTTATTCCTCATATTGAGGATGCCAAGAATCCAGAAAAATGGATTGATGATGCCCTCTTTCGTCTTGAAACCAGAACCGAATGGAGGAAATTGGTTAATTTGGGGTTCCAGGATGCCTTTCGTTTGATGAACAATCAGGAGGGACAGTTTACCTTTTGGGATTTCCAAGGCAATGCCTGGAACAAAAATGATGGTATTAGGATAGATCATCTATTGCTTTCGCCACAATGTGCGGATTTGTTATTGGATTGTAAAATCGATCGGGAAGTCAGGGGTTGGGAGAAACCATCCGATCATGTCCCTATCTGGGTCAAGCTTGATTGTTGATTGAAAATGAACCCAATTAGAGTACACACCTGTTCATAGCAATCACATTCCCTTGTAA
>WTGT01000079.1 GCA_011523445.1 Paracoccaceae bacterium | reverse complement strand
GGCTGGTGTTGGCGTCCGGGTTGATCTGACCTTGACATCAACACTGATGGAATCCTCTTCTTCAAAAGGGAGGTCCCCCAACCAGTTCACATTGGAAATCTCGAAATCATAGGTGTTAAGTGCAGATTGAGGGCCAACGATGACTTCAGCATTGGAGGAATCGATTCTGACAACATATTGGGGTTCTGAAAAACCGCTGATGCCCAAACCTCTCCTCTGACCGATGGTAAAGTGAGATATTCCTTCATGTGTACCCAACACATTACCTTGTAAATCAACAATATTACCCGGTTTGAGTGCTTCGGGCTTAATACGTTTTACCAGTCTTGCGTAATCTCCATCCGGTACAAAACAAATATCCTGGCTGTCTGGTTTGTGAGCGACTGCCAGACCATATTTTCTAGCTAGGTACCTGGTTTCGCTTTTTGATTTCATTTCTCCAAGGGGAAAACGCAGGAAATCTAACTGCTCCCTTGTGGTTGTAAAGAGAAAATAGGATTGATCCTTGGTCAAATCCTTGGCCCTGTGAAGTTCGACCCCATTTTTACCCACAACCCGATGAATATAATGCCCCGTTGCCAGACAGTCCGCATCCAGACTTTTGGCCATGTCGAGTAGTTCTCGGAACTTGACTCTTTCATTGCAACGAATACAGGGTATGGGTGTATATCCGTTGGTATAGCTCTCGACAAATTCCTGTATGACCTGTTGTTTGAAATAACTTTCATAATCCAGGACATAGTGGGGAAATCCGATTTCATTAGCTATTCTACGGGCATCATGAATATCTCTTCCGGCACAGCAGGCACCTTTCTTGGCAATCATGGATCCATGATCATACAACTGCATCGTAATGCCGATTACCTCGTAGTTTTCTTCATGCAGCTTGGCCGCAACGACAGAACTGTCAACACCACCGGACATGGCAACCACCACCCGGGTATTTTCCGGTTTTTTTGTAAACCCCAAACTGTTTCTAAATGAAGTAAGCATTTTCACCAACGAGGTACTAGGTTCCCTTTGAAATCAATACAAATGAATTCTTGCCAGTAATTCAGGCAAACATCAATCCAAATCGTATTGAAATCCAAGTAATTGACAGATGCTGAATAATATAGGACATCTTTTGAATTCTTTAACAATGATCATCACTCTAAACCATGAAACTAGCCAATTTATTGGAGATTCTTATGCCTGTCAGCCCATTAACAATTCAATTCCGGTATGCTATAACCCTTCCTTCAATTTCAGGAAAAAATCAAGGCAGCAGGATTACAAAATGGAAAAAGCTAAAAAGGTTCTTTTGAGTTCGATGGTTGTATTATGGTTCACGATGACTGGTATTGCCCAGGCTGAAAGAGGGGATGCTGGCACAGTCAAAATATTGTTTTGGCAAGCACCTTCTACCATGAATCCGTATTTTTCCGGTGGCATCAAAGAAACCGAAGCATCCTCGATGGTTCTTGAACCCTTGGCACGCTATGATCAGGATGGGATGCTAACCCCTTGGCTAGCCAAAGAAATCCCAACACTTGAAAATGGGGGTATCCCACCTGACTTGATGTCAATTAAATGGACACTCGCTGAAGGCATTCTATGGGCAGATGGTACATCGGTTACAACCGATGACATACTGTTTACATACAGATTTTGCATCAACCCTGAAACCGGGTGTGTAAGTATTGCTGATTTTGACAATGTCAAAACAATCGAGGCAGTCGACAAGGCAACGATTGAAATTACGTTCAATGATCCAACACCCTATCCTTATGTAGCCTTTGTTGGTTCATCGACACCTATATTGCAAAAGAAGCAATTTGAGAATTGTATTGGAAGCAAGGCCATTCAGTGCAGTGAAGAGAATTTTTATCCAATTGGCACTGGTCCATTCAGGGTAACCGAATTTCGACCAAATGATATAATCAAACTTGAAGCAAATGAAAATTATCGTTTTTCCGATAAACCGAGATTTGCAAATGTAACCTTCAAAGGTGGTGGTGATGCAATTGGAGCGGGTAGAGCAGTTTTGGTTACAGGTGAGTTCGACTATGCATGGAATTTACAGCTCAACCCCGAAATACTGACCCAATTGGAATCCAATGGCAAGGGAAAATTAATCTCATCCTTTGGTACATCAGTTGAATCCATCATCGTCAATTTGACCAATCCTTCTTCGGAACTGGGGGAAGAAAGATCAACTTTGGCCCATCCACATCCCTTCCTGACCGACATCAATGTCAGAAAAGCCCTTTCCCTAGCCATTGACCGAAACATCCTGAATGAAATTGGTTATGGCATTACTGGGAAACCGAACTGCAATGTTATTGCTGCACCTCCCCATCAGGTTTCTGATAAAAATGATTCCTGCCAGGTTCAAAATATTCCCGAAGCAAACAGGATACTGGAAAATGCAGGTTGGCAATTGGGACCGGATGGTGTCAGGTCAAAAAATGGCATAAGGCTTTCAGTTCTTTTTCAAACCTCAACAAACACTGTCCGACAGGATTTCCAGGCGCTGATAAAGCAATGGTGGTCAGAAATAGGTGTGGAAACAGAACTCAGGAACATTAATGCATCGGTATTCTTTGGAGGAGACCCTGGTAACCCCGATACCGTTTCAAAGTTTAACGCTGACCTCCAAATGTATACCAGCAGATTTTCTGGTACAGATCCCGAGAGTGCTCTCCGAGCTTGGATTTGTGGCCATGAACCTTCACCTCAATCCAACTGGCGGGGATCCAATATTTCCCGTTATTGTGATCCGGATTATGATATACTTGCAGCCAAATTGCAAACTACCGGCCAGGGTCTTGCAAGAATTGAGCTGGCAAAGACAATGAATGACAAAATTGTTCAGGAATACATTATCATACCGTTGATCCACAGGGGAAGGGTTTCGGCCCACTCAAATTCACTTGATGGTATAAAAATGAATACATGGGATGCCGAACTTTGGAATATTGCCGACTGGTCTAGAAAAGATGGTTTTTGATCAAAAAAGGGGAATTATATATTTAGGCTGACAAACCCTTATTGTGGTAAATACTGTCCACATACAAAGGGGTGGTTTTTACCGCCCCTTTGTATTCGTTATTCTTCTATGAATTACTACTTGATAACTTTAATTATTGAATGGCAGTGTCATTACTGCCGAGGCAACAGATAGATGTTCTGGGAAACAAGGGAAGGGGTTGATTTGCATTGATTCAAACCGTATCCATTTTGCAACAAGCATGAGTCCTGGGCTGCTTATTTCAGGCTGATATTTACCAAGAACAATCTCGGTTTGAATTGATCTTTCCAAGCTTTTCAGTGATTACTGTTTGCTGAATTCCAACAAGGAAAACATCTCATGACAACTGGTCAAGCAATCCTTTTGACAATAAATATTCATCGGCAGAAACCATGCTTCGAATGTTATTCGCTCCCTTCTGTTTGAAGCAACAATTGAAGTGGTGATGGATTTCAATCTGTATCACCTGGATTTGCTTGTTGGCTTG